>NZ_JADEWG010000033.1 GCF_015207735.1 [Phormidium] sp. LEGE 05292 | reverse complement strand
TGTGCCGTTTTATGATTCTAGCTACTTTGTAATGGCTTTCTTATTGGAACGAAGGAATTACTATCCTCGGCTTCTTGAGTGCCATTTTATCCTTCTAGGCTAGTGCCATTTTTTCTTTCAAGTGGCACTTCCAGTCGCCAGAGTTTCACCGTCAGGACTCCAACTCACATTCCAGACAGAACTCTGATGACCAGTGAGGGTTTGCAGCAGTTTCCCTTGTTTGTACCACAGTATTACCTTGTTGTCCTCACTTGCAGTCGCCAGAGTTTGACCGTTAGGACTCCAACTCACTCTACTTACAGAAGCTTGATGACCAGTGAGAGTTTGCAGTAGTTTCCCTTGAAGATTCCACAGTTTCACCGTCTTGTCAGCGCTTCCAGTCGCCAGAGTTTCACCGTCAGGACTCCAACTCACATTCCAGACAGGACTCTGATGACCAGTGAGGGTTTGCAGCAGTTTGCCTTGCTTGTTCCACAGTTTTACCGTGTTGTCGTCACTTGCAGTCGCCAGAGTTTGACCATTAGGACTCCAACTCACACTTTCGACATAAGCCTCATGACCAATGAGAGTATGCAGCAGTTTCCCTTGAAGATTCCACAGTTTCACCGTCTTGTCTTTACTTCCACTTGCAGTCGCTAAAGTTTGACCATCAGGACTCCAACTCACACTATCGACATAATCCTGATGACCTTTAAGAGTATGCAGCAACTTTCCTTGAGGGTTCCACAGTTTCACTGTTTTGTCAGAACTTCCAGTCGCCAGAGTTTGACCATCAGGACTCCAGCTGACAGTATCGACGGAATCCTGATGACCTTTAAGAGTATGCAGCAGTTTCCCTTGTAGGTTCCATAGCTTCACTGTCTTGTCACCACTTGCAGTCGCCAGAGTTTGACCGTTAGGACTCCAACTCACACTCGTGACAGAATCCTGATGACCTATAAGAGTAGGCAGCAGTTTCCCTTGCTTATTCCACAGTTTCACTGTCTTGTCATCACTTCCGGTCGCCAGAGTTTGACCATCAGGACTCCAACTCACACTACCAACAGAATCCTGATGACCTATAAGAGTATGCAGCAGTTTCCCTTGTTTATCCCACAGTTTCACCGTCTTGTCACCACTTGCAGTCGCCAGAGTTTCACCGTCAGGACTCCAACTCACATCCGTAACATAACTCTGATGACCTGATAGAGTATTGTGTTGTCTCACTTCATAAAGGGTTTGTCGCAGTGCAACTAGTACTTGCGTCTGAATGTCGTCCTTTTGCCAAGGTAATTTATTCAGTTGTTTAAGTTGTTGTCCTGCCTGCAATGCTTCCAATAATGCTGTGAATCCTTGACCTGAGACAAGTTGTTCTCTGGAAGATGTAGCTTTCAGTCTCACTTCTACTGCTTTCCGTTCCTCAAAAACTATAAGCGCCGCGACAATGGAAAAAACCAATAGACCAAGGGAAATTCCAGTGATCCAACCCGCCTTTTTTCGCGCTTTATCTAAAATTTGATTAGCCTGCTTCTGTGCATCTAATTCCGTCTGAATTATTTGGTTATTTAACTCCTGACTTAAGTTTAAAAAACGGTAATCCGAATCGCTCAAACTTTTACCAGTCGCCCAACTTAGAGCATTCAGTAACGCTTGTCCCTGCAACAATCGCGATTCATCTTGATAACCAGAATCTTGCCAAGCATCAAAACTTTCTGCATAAGGGCGTAAATTCGTTAATTGTTTCTTTACCCAAGTTAGGTCAAACACAGATTGATAAATCCGGTTATAAACTTGCAATTGACTGTTACGTTTTACCACCAATCCGGTTAAGCGTAATTCTATTTGTTCTGGGCTGTCGTCTGCGGGGACTGGGGATGACAGGCATCTTGCCTGTCCTACGGGATTGCTTTGGGATTGGAGGATTTGTTGGTATATTCCTAATAGCCTGCTGGCGCGTTTTTCGTTGCGGAAAATTCTGTCTCTAATTGTCTTTAAATGCTCTGGTACATCCTGAGTTTCCCAATTTACAATCACATTATTTTGTACCAAGTTTGCTACTGATTCAGGTTCTTTACCCGTTGTAATTTCATCAGGTGATTGACGAATAAATTTACAAATCTTTTGGGTTAAAAAAGGTTGTCCCCCAGTCCAAGACAATACCGCTTCAAGCACCGCTTGGGGATTTTCAGCTTTATTTGCTAACCCTACTGTTAAAGGTTGTGCTTCCGCTAATTGAAAGCCAGTTAACTCAATTGCCCGACCAATATTAAACGGTGTGCGTTGCTGGTCGCTAATCAAATCCGCAGGTGTAGCAACGCCAATCAAAGCAAAGGTTAAACGACGATATTCAGGATTATCAGCCCGATAATTATAACATTCGCGAATGACGGCAAAAAAGTCATCGATATTAAATGGTAAACTTAATACGCTATCAATTTCATCAACAAATATAATGATGGTTTTCTCTATATTTTTGAGTAATACTTCTCCTAAAAACTTGCGAAACTTTTGTACAGGAGAAAGTAAACTGTGAGTCGTCCACCATTCTTCTAAATCAAAACTAGTATACAGTTCAAAATCGTTAATTAAATAATCAATAACTCCAGCATACCATTGCTCAGGGGTGATGTCGGAAGTGCCGATCGCAGTAATATCCACAGTCGCACAAGCAAAACCCTCCTCCCTTAAACGTTTAATCGTTCTCACCCGCAAACTAGACTTACCCATTTGCCGAGAATTCAGCACATAACAGAATTCCCCAGCAATTAATTGTTGGTAAAATTCCTCATCAGCTTGCCTGCGGACATAAGTAGTTGCATCCGCTGGTAAACTACCACCTACTTGATATTCCTGGTCAGAACTTTGCAGATTCATAACTTGTCTGACGCACTTTATCTAATTTTAATTTAAAGATAGCATCTTCGTTTATAGTTACAAATAAATTTTATATTTTAATTTACGATCGCACATAGTCCAAAAATTTTCTGAATGAAAAACAGGATATTAGCCTGTTTTATTTCTGTAATAACGCAAGTTGCTAGTTATTAATTATTTCGGAATTTCCCCCTTGAGTCAGGGGGGTAGTGGGGGGATCTAAGGCTGTGATTACTAGGTTTTGATCCCCCCAACCCCCCTTAATAAGGGGGGCTAAGAAAGAGTTAAACTTGTAACTAGCAACTTGCGTTAATAGGTGAGAATAAATAAAATTATGCAATTGTTGTTTTGGGAAATTTGCGATCGCTACTTTGATAACTGATATAGTTCGGATATCAAACTTTTCCTGAAAAAATAGGATGTTTCATGTTCAAACGTACTACCATCTTTAGCGCCGCTTTCATCATTGGCTTCCTGTTGCAAAATCTTGCCATTGCTAGGGAACCGGATTTAATTCGCTCACCAAATTGGGGGAATTTTTCGGAATCCTGTAGCAATATAAATTTTAACAACAACACTTCCTTCTTAAAAGCAGATTGCCTCCCATCAGCGTTTACCGTTATATCCCTTAATAAGCACATAGCAAACAACAACGGAACTTTGATTTGGGCAACAAATGGAAATTTTACCCAAACCTGTAGATCTTGCGAAGTACGGCACCACAGGGGAATAGTTTGGTTGAGTTGTAAGTGCCTTAGTGGGCAACAACAGGTAAAGACAGAGATCAATCTAGACGAACGACTGACAAATATTAATGGTGCTTTGAAGGTTGTACCAGGGATGCCTCAAACAATGCCACAACCTGTATTCCCAGGTTTAAACAAGAAAGGGTTGTAAATATCTTTTGTACTAACGCAAGTTGCTAGTTATTAATTCTTTCTTGTTCCCCCCTTGAGTAAGGGGGGTAGTGGGGGGATCTAAGGCTGTGATTACTAAGTTTTGATCCCCCCAACCCCCCTTAATAAGGGGGGCTAAGAAAGAGTTAGACTTGTAACTAGCAACTTGAGTTACTAGACATTCCCGACAACAATATTGTTAAATAGAATGCGATCGCAAATTACTCGCCCTAAACCGAGATTTCCGATCGCATTTTAATCTATAAAATATTCGGGCTATTGTTTCTTAACCTACAATCAAACCATCTTTCACATGAATTATGCGACGAGTTCGGGCGGCAATATCCGGTTCATGTGTGACAATAACAATAGTAATACCTTGATGATTTAGGTCAGTTAGTAATTCCATTACTTCTTCAGAAGTTTGGGTATCTAAAGCGCCAGTTGGTTCATCTGCGAGGACGAGGGCGGGACGATTTACTAAAGCGCGGGCGATCGCAACTCGTTGTTGTTGTCCTCCAGAAAGTTGATTAGGACGGTTTGATAGTCTTTCTGCTAATCCAACGCGAGTTAATGCTTCTTCTGCTCTGCGTCGTCGTTGAGTTTTGGAAACACCAGCATATATCATTGGTAGCATGACATTTTCTAATGCAGTGGCGCGGGGAAGCAAGTTAAATTGCTGAAAAACAAAACCAATTCTTTGATTACGAATATAGGCTAATTCATCATTATTTAATGTGGTTAGGTTTCTCCCTTCCAGAATGTAGAGTCCATCGGTTGCGCGATCGAGACAACCAATGATATTCATCAGGGTAGATTTCCCAGATCCCGACATTCCCATAATGGCGACATATTCGCCTTCTTCAATATTTAGATTAATTCCTTTGAGGATTGGTATCGAGTTCTCTCCCAAACGGTAGCTTTTGGTAATCTCTTCCATCCAAATCATTGTTGCCATTTTACTCACTCCGTAATGCGGCGATCGGATCGAGTTGTGCTGCACGTCCGGCGGGGATAACTCCAGCAACAAGTCCTACAACTAAGGCGAGGGCAAGTCCGGCGAACACTGACCAAAGGGAGATCACAAAAGGAAAACTAAATAATTGGGCAGATATAAAAGCTAGACCAACACCGATTATAACTCCGATCGCACCTCCCAAAAGCGATACTAAAATTGCTTCGGTGAGAAACTGCTGCAAAATCGCGCTGTTTGTCGCACCGATTGCTTTGCGAACCCCGATTTCGCGGGTTCGTTCGACAACAGAAACCAACATAATATTAGCAATCCCGATACCACCAACGACTAGAGAAATGCCTGCGATCGCACTTACCAACACCGTAAACAAACCCACCACATTACTAAAAGTATTGATAATATCAATCTGATTACTAATGCGAAAATCATCGGGATTAGGTGGATAAATATTATGGCGAATTCTGAGTAAATTTGTCACTTGAAATTGTGCTGCTTCTAGTTGAACTTGGTCTTTTGCTTTCACCCAAAATCCACTAATTCCCGTTCCATTAATTGCATTATTACCAACAATTCGCGAAGACATATTAGTGAGGGGAATATATACTCGATCGTCCTGATCTTGACCACCTACCGAACCTTTTGCTTCCATCACCCCGACCACTCTGTAACTTCCATTTTGAATCCGAATACTAGCACCGATCGCAGGTTCTCCCGAAGTAAATAAATCACTTTGCACCTTACTACCTAAAACTACTACAGGTTCGGCATTATCCATATCTTCCTGAGTAAAAAACTGCCCTTCTTTCGGATGTATTTCTTTCACATCGGGATAGTTTAAATCAACACCCAGGATCGAAGTTGAATCATTTCGATCGCCATATACAACTTGTCCGCCTCTTTGCAAATATGCTGTTACTGCTTCTGCTGCGGGTACTTGTTGCGCGATCGCTCTAGCATCTTCCCAAGTTAAAGTAGTTGCAGAACCAAAACCCTGACTAATCCCACCAGTACGTGCCGCCCCTGACAACACTAGCATTACATTGGTTCCCAATGCTTGAATTTGTTGCTCAGTTGCCTTTTGCACACCTTGTCCTACCGATGTTACGGCAATCACAGAACCAATGCCGATAATAATGCCCAACATCGTCAAACTTGTCCGTAAACGATTACTCCATAGTGCTTCTACTGCCATCGACAAAACTGATAGCAGAGATATTTTTTTAATAGGAATGCGACCTAACTTGCCCATAACAATTTTCGATTTTAGATGTTAGATTTAACGGTTTAATACCGCCTGGAAAAACTCGATATAGTAATACTGTTGGATTTGTGAAACAGATTTTTTTTGAACCACGTTCGCGTAGCGGTGCGTAGCACTTAGACGCGAAGGACACGAAGAAAGAGAAGAAGAAGTTTTCACACTTGATTTATGATTGCTATATATTCATCTGTGTTCATCTGTGGATATCTGTGGTAAAAAAACCAAGAATTCAGTACATAACCAAGAACCTCAAACAACATCTGCGTTTATCTGCGTTCATCTGCATTCATCTGCGTACTAAAAAAGATTTCCAGCTTCTCCCAAAACTATTAAAATCCCCCACGTCTACCGCCACCTGGACCCATTCCGGGGAACATCGAAGGAGTTCGAGAAGCTGGGCGTTGTCCTTGAGGGAAACTAATCATAACTTTGTCACCTTCTTCAATCCCAGAAACCACAACTGTTTTATCTTCAACAGTTGCGCCTGTGGTGATAGGTCGAAATCTGGGGCGACGATTTTCGCCTCTACCCATTAAATAAACACCTGTGCCATTTTCTTGACGAACGATCGCGATCGTTGGTACAACCACCACATTATCCAAAGTCCCAACATTAAACTTGACATTAACATTCATCCCTGATTGCAACAAATTTTTCGGATCGTCCAAAGACATTTTCACCTCAAAATTCGTCACGTTTTGGTCTACAGTGGACTGAGTTGCCACCTGTATCACCTTGCCAGAAAAAGGTTGCCGGGGATAAGCATCAGCTTCAATCGTCACATCTTGCCCAACTTTGATTTTCGGGATGCTTGTTTCCGCAACCTTAGCAATTACTTGGTTTTTGGCAGCTAAGGACAAAATGGAAGAAGACGTAGCTGAAGAAACGGAACTTCCCGAAGTAGTAGGTGTAACAAAGGAACCAGGGTCAGCAAATTTGCGGGTAACAACGCCATCAAAAGGAGCACGAATCACAGTATCGTTAAGTTGTGCTTGAATTGTTTGCAATGCTCCTTGAGCATTCATAACTTGAGCGCGTGCAGCAGCAATCTCTTCAGGACGTGCCCCGGCTTTTTGCAGTTCCAAAGCTTGCTTTGCTTGTTCTACCTGTGCTCTAGCGGCGGCGATTTCTTCAGGACGAGTACCGGATTGTTGCAAGTTGAATGCCTGTTTTGCTTGTTCTACCTGGGCGCGGGCGGCGGCGATTTCTTCAGGGCGAGTGCCAGATTTTTGCAAGTTTAATGCTTGTTTTGCTTGTTCTACCTGTGCTTTGGCTGTATCATAGGCTGTGCGAGAGGTGTCTAGTTCGCGTAGGGAGATGGCACCTGCTGTCTGAAGTCGTTGATTTTGATTGTAGTTAAGTTCTGCTTGGCGCAAATTTGCTTGGGCGGATGCTAGTTGTGCTTGGGCTTGGGCGACTTCTTGGGGGCGATTTCCCGCTAATAGTTTATCGAGATTCGCTTGGGCGGATGCTAGTTGGGCTTGGGCTTGGGCGACTTCTTGGGGGCGATTTCCCGCTAATAGTTTATCGAGATTTGCTTGGGCGGATGCTAGTTGTGCTTGGGATTGGGCGACTTCTTGCGGACGATTTCCAGCTAGTAGTTTATCAAGATTGGCTTGGGCGGTTTCTAGTTGGGCTTTAGCTTGGGTGAGTTGTCCTTGGAGGTTGGAGTTATCCATGTAGGCGAGGATTTGTCCTTCCTTGACGCGATCGCCTTCCTTCACCAATAATTGTTTAAGAATTCCAGAGTTTTTGGGGCTAACATTTACCGATCGCTCTGGTTGCACTGTACCATTAGCAGTAATTCTCATCGGTAAAGTAACCCGTTCAACTGTTACCGTTTGAATGCGTCGCCTCATTTCCTGCCTTTGGTTAGTAGTTGCGATCTGAGTGTAGGTAATATAGCCTGTAGCAGCTAAAGCACTGAGAAGTAAAAGCCCTAGCAACCATTTTGGTACATTAAGTTTTAACTTAATTCGCTCTTTGATCAGTCCAACTGCCATATCTGAGATCCCCCTTAACCGACTGCACACTTCAATTAGCTTTTGGTTATTCTCTTCTTGCATCTGCCGTTTTAGCCCACCCGGAAATCCATCACTTAAGTTAACTGAAAGCTTTTGATTCCCAGTATTTAGCCCTCTGAATTGATTTGCAGGCGGATTTTGGGACTGGTGCAAGATATGAGTCTAAAAGACAATACTGTTTGTTTAGACTGTGGATGTTGGTTTGTGGTTCAAACTGTTAGGAAAAAAGATTGTCTGGTTTTTTTGGGTAAGTAAAGATGTGTTGTTAACCACAAATCTCTACTTTGCGTTCTTTGCGGTTCATTAACAAAGGTGGTAAGGTCAGCGGATTTAGCCAATAGATAACCTCACAACAAAACCCGCCTCTAATTTTGCTAACTTTCTTCTATCGAATTAACGAGTTAAACAGTTATTAAGTTGCTGATTAATTTCCAGCGCATTTAAAGAACGTCCAATAAACACTATTTGATTGCTGGGTTTTCCTTGCCATTCTTCATCTTTTAAGTCGTAACGTTTACCGCTAAGTTGAAAAATGTGCCTTCTGGAACTTTCTTTAAACCAAAGAATCCCTTTAGCCCGAAACACACCAACTGGGAGTTTATCTTGTAAGAATACCTGAAATTTTTTCACGGCGAAAGGGCGATCGCTACGAAAGGAAAGCGAAACAAATCCGTCATTAGCGATATGATTGCTATTATTTGGAATATTGGCTAAATCGAGATTTTGGTAAAATTCGGTTGGGGAGAGTTGGACATCTAAAATTAGGGGTAGGGGAACTTGTCCGTATTGCGATCGTAAAATTCGCGCTCCACCTTTGATCGTATCAAAAAAGTTTTCTAATTCTACAACTTTTGCTTCTGGGACTAAATCTGTTTTGTTGAGGATGATAATATCACCGTAAGCCACCTGATTAAGTGCGATCTGACTCTCCAAATCATCAGGGATAAAATTCTCAGCATCCACCACAGTTAAAACCGAGTCTAAAGTTATAAACTCTCTTAATTCTGTACCAACTAAGGTGATAACGATCGGCAAAGGATCTGCTAAACCTGTAGTTTCAATTACCAGATAATCAATGCGGTCTTGTCGTTCTAAAATTTGATAAACTGCATCGACTAAACCTGCATTCATCGTACAACAAATGCAGCCATTACTCAATTCTACCATGTCTTCTTCTAAAGAAACAAGTAACTGGCTGTCAATATTAATATCGCCAAATTCATTAACTAAAACCGCAACTTTCAAATTCTCCTGATTTTTGAGGATTTGATTCACCAAGGTAGTTTTCCCGCTACCCAAAAAACCCGTAATTATGGTAGCAGGCATTCCTCGCTTGGGAATTTCCGCCAGAAAATTTTGCTCTGTTATTATTAATTTTTTCATAATTAAGAAGTGCTAAATTGATAGGAAAGCGCCTGTTTTTGCATGGCTTGAAAGATGTTGTAAAACCCATTGGTTCGTAACGCAATTTTGCATCAGTTTGACGGGCAAAACGTTGCACTATTTTGGCTAATGAATCTGGTAATTGTGGCATTTTTCCTAACCTAAAATCATTGCTACTTCCTTGGCAAAATAGGTGAGAATTAAGTCAGCGCCAGCACGTTTAATACTCAACAAAGTTTCTAACATTACTTGTTTTTCATCAATCCAACCTTGCTGGGCGGCAGCTTTAATCATGGCATATTCACCGCTAACGTTATAAGCGGCGACTGGCAGATTTGTTTCACTGCGAATTTGGTGAATAATATCCAGATAAGCTAAGGCAGGTTTTACCATGACAATATCTGCACCTTCGGCAAGATCTAAGAATGTTTCTTTTAATGCTTCTCTGGCGTTTCCTGCATCCATTTGATAGGTTTTTTTGTCGCCAAATTTGGGTGCAGAATCTAAAGCATCGCGGAAGGGGCCATAATAAGCTGAGGCATATTTTGCGGAGTAAGCGAGAATGCCAACGTTAATATATCCTTCGGCATCTAAAGCTTTGCGAATTGCGCCAATTCTGCCATCCATCATATCAGAAGGTGCTACCATATCTGCCCCAGATGCGGCTTGAGAAAGTGCCATTTTTACTAACACTTCGACGGTAGGATCGTTGAGAATTGTGCCGTTTTCATCTATTAATCCATCATGCCCGTGTGTGGTGAAAGGATCGAGGGCAATATCAGTAATTACAACAATTTGTGGTACTGCTTTTTTAATTGCTTGAACTGTTTGTTGTACTAATCCTTTGGGGTTGTAACTTTCGCTGCCTGTGTCGTCTTTTTTGCTTTCGGGAATTACAGGAAAAAGGGCGATGGCGTTAATTCCTAATTCGGCAACTCCAGCGATTTCTTCTAATAGTAAATCTGGGGTGTAACGATAACATCCCGGCATTGATGTGATTTCTACTTTTTTTCCCTCTCCTTCCATGACAAAGAGGGGATAAATTAAGTCGTTGACGCTGAGATTGGTTTCTTTTACCATGCGTCGCAAGGCAGGGATACGCCGCAAGCGACGGGGGCGATGGGTTATGTTTGGTACGGAGGAATCAGGGTTTGAGGTCATGGCGGCAGATTAATTATAGAATGATTCTCATTATATAATTAATCGTACCAAAGCATACGTTAGCTGGGAATGACAGGCAAGATGCCTGTCCTACGGGAAGGTTACGCCTACATCTGTATTTATCTGTGGATATCTGTGGTAAAAAATAAATTTATTCTAGAATCACATACTTGTCTAAGTCGGTAATTTGAGGATCGGGAAAGCGGTTAATAATGCGCCAAAGTACTGTATAACTACCATCAGAATTAAGAGAAACTGGACGAAATGCTATGAGTAAATCGCTGCTGGGTGTTGTTAACAATAATTCCAGGTTGCGGCGTTGTCCTTTGGGAATTCGTTCATTGTTTAAAACTGCTTCTGGTAGTTGAAATTGGACCGATCGCACTAAATAGGTGTGGTTTAAAACTGCTGGTGATTGGGCAAAAAGTTTAATGCAACATAAGTCTTCGATTTTTCCGGTGATGAATAAGCGGCGATCGATCTGCAATGCTTCTAATTTATCGGGTGGTTGATATTTGAGGAAAAATTCTCTCGTAGGTTCAGCAACATTTAATAGAGTAGGATCGAGATTTTCGATCGCTACATCTCCTAAATCTTCCATAAAGCCATAATTTAATTCTCGTTGGACTATTTGAAATCGATCGTTATCCAGTTGAATTTCTAATCGGGGCAGAAATACGCCGCTTTCTGCTAATGGTGGATAAGGAAAACGTTCTAATCTGCTAGCTAATAATCTACTCCGTAATTCTTTAGCATCTTGACGATAAAATTCAGCGGGTAAAATCCGGGCAATTCCTGTGTTAGGTAAGGTAAGAAATGGATGGTATAATTGATTAATTGCTTCGGAAATGTTGTAAGGATCTTCTGTGAGTTGATTGGGAAAATTAAATTTGGTTGAAGGGGGAAAGAGTAAGGTTGCTTGGGATAGTAATCTTCTGGTGTTTAAAAGTGGTTGGGTTGCTTCGATGGAAATAGCGATCGCAGGTAAAACTGGTGGTAAATATCCCTCTATTGGTTGTTTTGCTTCTCTGCCAATTAACGGCGGTTCAGGAGAAGGTAAAGGTGAGATTGCTGGGGGAGAAATTGGTTGTACATCACCCAATCTAACTAATCTTCCGTCGATGGTTGGTTTGAGGGTTTCTAATGTGGAGGTGGAACTATAAAGGTAACAGTAAAGTTGTAATTGTTCGGATGTTAAATTAACAAATGGTGGCAGGTTAGTTGAGTTTCCTAAACTAACTATTCGGCAAAGATTAACTGGGTAAGCATAATAGTTTCTCAAGAAGCGATCGACTGCTGAGGTGTGCAAGAAAAGTTGCGATCGTACTCCTCTGATAAAATTAGGATCGGCACTTGCGATCGCCTTTTCTAACTGAGAAACTAAATAAATTTGTTCCTGTACTAGTTGCTGTGCTGGTTGCCAAAAATCAGTGTTTTGACTAGATTGATCTGAAGGCATAAAGGGATTTTCTTGTGCCTTGGCAACCTGGGGGTAAAATAACAAAAGTAGTAATAGCAAAGATAAAGGCTTTTTCATGATTTCCAGTTTTTATAATTACCAACCACCTTTTTACCACATCTTTTAAGTTTGCCGATCTGTGATATTTTGATCGTCTTCTTTAGGGTCGGTATTTTGTGCTGCTAATTCTTCTTTTGGCGACTCATTTGGTATTACTACAACTTCAATTGTCCGGTCTTCTTTCTTTTTACCCCATTGATCCAGCACATCTTTGATTAAGACTTCCTTAATCCAAACTTGTCCTACCACCGTGATTGGCAAGGCTAAAACTAATCCCAAAAATCCAAAGAACGTAGCAAAAACCACTTGAGACATTAAGGTAATTGCAGGTAAAAGTGCTACCTGTTGCGCCATTATATAAGGAGTAATGAAGTTACTTTCAAGTTGTTGAATAAATATGTAAAGGATTAACACAAAAAGAGATTTCCAAGGGCTATCTAATAGTGCAACACCCATTGGTAATACGACACTTAATGTCGGGCCAATATTAGGAATAAAGTTGAGTAATCCTGCTAAAACTCCTTGTGCTAAGGCTAATCTAACACCAATAATTGAGAGTCCAATAAAACTTAATAAGGCAACCAAAGTCATACTAATGATGGCACCAATTACCCATTTTCCTAATGCTACTTCACATTCGGTTAAAATTTCTTCTACTCGTCTTCGATAAAAAGAGGGAAATAACCGCACAAATGTTTTACGATAAGCTAAGGGTTGAGCTAACATCATTATTGTTAAAACTAGTACCAATAAAAAGCTCAAAATAATCCCTAGTGTATTAGAAACAAATACACCAGCACTACCAACTAATGACTGTGCTAAAGGTTGTAATTGTTGAAATAATTGTTGGCTAGGTCGGAAAACTTGTGTATTAGTAGTAGGTCGAGGTATAAATTGATTTATCAAAGGTGGTAAGTCATTAATCAGTTGTCTGAGTCTAGTATTCCAAAGGTCGATCGCCTTCGGAAACAGCACAATAAGTTCTTGAGATTGAGCGATAAAGGGCGGTACAATTAAAAAGAAAAAGCCAATAGTAACCGCAAAAAATAGAACCAAGGAAAGTATTACTGACCAAAATCTGGGGACTTTTAATCTTTTGGTGAACCAGCGAACTAATTGATTTAGGGAAGTGGCGAATACAATAGCTGCAAATACCAGCAACAGCACTCGCCGAATTTCCCAAAGGACATATAAACAAATAATAAAAACTAATAGACCGATTATTTGACCGAATTTCACTGTGTTCACTCCCTAATAATTCGCTTATTTCGTGGTTGAATTGACATGATAAATTTACTCATTAACTGAATTTTGCTGTTGTTGATATCGCCACCAAAGAGCGATCGCTAATACTACAGTAGGCAACAATACAACAATCAGGGCAATTTGTGATTCTGCGGGAACATTGAAATAGGGACAAACATATTTAGTGATAGCTGACAAAACTGCGGAAAGAATGAATATTTTCAGAAGGAATTCAGTTTTATTTTCCATTTTTTTATTTCCGTAAATGAAGGGGAACTTTTAAATTAACTATCTAAAATTCCCCGATTTTTTGTAAATTTGAATTAGTTGCTATCGGCGATATTCGTCACCACAATCACCAATATATTGGAACAAATCTTGTGCTTTTTGTGTAACAGTATTGATTTGTTCAATATCATCTCGATCCAAGTTGAAGTTGAACACTTTAGCGTTATCCGCAATATGTTCAGCAATTCCTAATCTTGCACCGACAATTACACCTGCAACTGCTGGCTTATCAAGTATATAACGAACCGCAACATTAGGAATACTAACTTGGTGTTTGCTGGCAATTCTTTGCAAAACTTTAAGTAATTCTTGGAATAAACTCCAACCTCCCCAAGCGTCAATCATATTTTTGTATTTCCGCAAGGAAACTGTTTCTAAAGTTGCCGGATTTGGTTCTGATTGATCGAGGTATTTTTCCGATAAAAAGCCCCCACAAACTGTCCCGTAAGTAAAAAGTTTAACATTGTGTTGTTCGCACAATTGGATCATTTTGACTTCGGGACGGCGATCGACTAAAGAAAATTGCACTTGGTTGGAAACAATTTTGATGTCATTATCTAAAATAATTTGTAGATGTTCTGTGTCAAAATTGGTTAAAGCTAAATGCTTAATTTTTCCTTCTTCTTGCAATTGGGCCATGTATTTTAAGGCATCCAAGTAATTAGAATCGCGATATTCCCACCAGTGGAATTGCATTAAATCCAGAGATTCAACTCCCATTCTGCGGCGAGAGATATTAATATTATCTTCCACTATTTTTCGGGTCATTTTTCCTGGTCTTGGTACCCATTTAGTGAAAGCTTGAATGTTAGATAATGCGGCTTCTCCACGACTAGCAACAAGCTGACGACGGAATTCGCCAATAAAATCTTCTGCTGGCCCATAATGGTCGGCTAAGTCCCAAGTTGTAAATCCTGCATCGACGTATTTAAACATAGTGTCGATCGCAGCTTTTGGGTTAATTCTTCCATGTGCCCCCGACACTTGCCACATTCCGTTTAAGATGCGACAAATATTTAAATCTGGCGTAAATTGTAGTCGGCTTGATGCGGGTAAATTCATCTACTACTCAATTCCTTGGTTAAAAGCAGACGCAATAGATTTTAACACTTTTTCTGTATTATAAGTAACCATTAAAAGAGTATAAATTATTACTGTTTCAATCAAAGTTAAGCAAGAATATATTAAGTTGTACATAATAAATAAAAAGATGAAATTAAATAATTTTAAATATTTCGGATGGGTTGCAGTTTTGGGATTAATTTTAACTGCTTGCAACAATCCTGCACCCACTAACACCCAAAGTGGTACACAAAATACACAAACGGCAACTCCAGCCAGTTCTCAACCGACAGATAAGTTTACAGTTGGGTTAGTTTTAGTCGGGCCAAAAAATGATGCTGGTTGGAGTCAAGCACATTATGAAGCGATGCAGTATGTCATCAAAAAGCAGCCGAATGTAGCATTAGAATATGTAGATAAAGTTAATCCGAGCGATCGACCTAATGTGAAAGGTTCACAAGTAGCTGATGACTTAATTGCCAAGGGAGCAAAGTTAGTTATTTTCAACTCAGATGACTTAAAAGATGATGCTTTTGAAACAGCGAAAAAACATCCTAATATTCCAGTAATTCATGCTACTGGTGATTACTCTTGGAAAGAGGGGAAAAACTTTAAAAATCAGCAGAATTTAGTAAATATTATGCCGCAAATGGAATACGGCAGAATGATTACAGGTTGTGCGGCTGCTTTGAGTACGCAAACAGGCAAAATTGGCTTTTTAGCGCCATTAATTAATGATGAAACTCGCCGCTTAGTTTCTGCTGCTTATTTGGGGTCAAAATACTGTTGGGAAAACTATCGAAAAAAAGACATCAAAGACTTAAATTTTAAAGTCACATGGATCGGTTTTTGGTTTAATATTCCAGGCGTTACTTTAGATCCTACTAAAGTCGCTGATGACTTTTATAACAGTGGTTACGATGTAGTAATGACAGGAATTGATACACCAGAAGCCGCAGTTCAAGGAAAAAAAGCAGCCGAGGCTGGGAAACAAGTGAAGTTCTTGCATTACACTTTAAAAACAGGTTGCGATTTGGCACCAGATATTTGTTTAGGTGTACCAATATACAACTGGGGGCCATTATATTTAGATACAATTAGAAAAGCCGAATCAGGTCAAATAAAACCAGAATTTATTTTGGGAAAACCTGATTGGAGTAATATTAATAACCCTGATACTTCGGCTGTAGGTTTTGTGTTTGGTAAAGCCTTGACTGAGGAAAACAAAAAAACTTTGGAACAATTTATTAAAAGTTTAGGAGATGGTAGCATTAATCTTTACCAAGGGCTACTAAAATTTCAAGATGGTACTGACTTTTTGAAAGCTGGAGAAAAGGCTACACCACAACAAATTTGGTATATGCCGCAGTTAATTCAAGGAATTGAGGGTAAGAGTAAATAATCAAATATAACTGAGTGAATCATCACAAACAAACTCTCTCTTTTTCTTCTCTGTGTCCTCTGTGCCTCTGCGGTTTAAAAATATTCCCTATCTATTACCTACTCCATGAAAATAGAACTGCGAAATATCACAAAACGTTTTGGTAATGTACTTGCAAATGATGATGTTTCTGTGACTGTAGAGGCTGGCACAATTCATGGAATTTTAGGAGAAAATGGTGCCGGAAAAAGTACTTTAGTGAAAATTATCAGTGGTTTTATTGGGCGCGATCGCGGTACAATTATACTCGACGAAAAACCTGGAGAAATTAAAACTCCTGCTGCTGCAATTCGCGCCGGAATTGGAATGTTACACCAAGATCCGCTTGACTTTCCCACCTTATCTGTTTTAGATAATTTTATGATTGGCAGAGAAGGTGGAAAGGATAAAACTTCGTCTATTGTTCTGCCTAAAAAGCTAGCAACAAAGGAGTTGAAGTACTTAGCATCTGATTTCAATTTCTCCCTGGATGTAAACGAGATATTGGGTAATTTAACAGTAGGAGAAAGGCAACAATTAGAGATTTTGCGGTTGTTGTCTTTAGGGGTGAATACACTGATTTTTGACGAACCAACTACGGGAATTTCTGCTTCGCAAAAAGATGCTTTGTTTGCCGCAATGCGAAAATTAGCGGATTCAGGTAAATCGCTAATTTTTGTTTCTCACAAGTTGGAAGATGTGGCGGTGTTGTGCGATCGCGTTACCGTAATGCGCCAAGGGAAAGTCGTTGGTGAAGCGGAAATTCCTTGTCCAGAAAATCGCTTAGTTGAAATGATGTTTGGCAGAGAATTAGCAAGTCCTAATAAGCCCAAAACTGCTACTGCGGAAGTGGCTTTACAGTTGCATAATATTATACTAAAAACCGATCGATTAACTATAGAAATTGAAAAATTAACTATACAATCTGGCGAAGTAATTGGATTAGCCGGATTAGAAGGTAGCGGACAAAGATTGTTACTGTTAATGTGTGCAGGTTTGTTGCCAGCAACATCAGGAAATCTGATTATTAATGGTCAAGATATGACCAATCAAACATATCAAAATTACCTGAAAGCTGGAGTAGGTTTCTTACCCGCAGACAGATTAAAAGAAGGTTTAGTAAATGGGTTAACTATTCAAGATCATGTCGCTTTGCGTCAGTCAATAGGAAGACGCAGTTTTGTGAATTGGAAAGAGACTTTAACCGTAACTAAAGACAAAATTAGTTTGTTCAATATTCGCGGAAAAGCTGATAGTAAAGTTGAGAGATTATCAGGAGGAAATCAACAACGCACCCAATTAGCTTTGTTACCCATACCTTTAAATTTATTGTTAATGGAACATCCGACAAGAGGTTTAGATATTGAATCAGCAATTTGGGTTTGGCAACAGTTAATTGCCCGCTGTCAAACTGGGACAACGATTTTATTTACTTCTTCAGATTTAGATGAGATAGTGCAGTATAGCGATCGCATTTTAGTCTTCAGTGGTGGTAATGTTTCTGCACCAATTGATACTAAAGAATTAACAGTAAATAAACTTGGTCAAATGATTGGTGGAAAGTTTGAAGATGGGGGATTGGGGACTGGGGACTAGGGAAAAATAAATTTTATCTGTGGATATCTGTGGTAAAAAATATATGGAAAATAACCAACTGAAAATCAAAGATTATTCCTTACGTTTTGGGACATTAATTCTTACTTTCCTATTCATTACCCTAATTATTTTCCTTGCTGGTGCATCACCAAAAGAGGTATTTGTTGCTCTCTGGCAAGGAATTTCTAGCGCCGATCAATTTGCCCGTGTACTATCAACTTTAGCACCATTATTATTGTGTGCTTGTGGCTTAGTTTTTACCTTTATGGCAGGGCTTTATAACTTGGGAATTGAAGGGCAAATTATCATGGGTGCGATCGCGACTACCTTCGCATTACGCATATTTCAAGATATAATTCCCAGCTATTTAGCAATACTTTTAGGAATTATTTTTGGCATAGCTGGTGGTGCTTTATGGGGGCTATTTGCTGGGGTATTAAATGTTTATGGTAAAGTAAATGAAATTTTTGCCGGATTAGGCTTAAACTTTGTTGCCCAAGGATTAACATTGTACTTAGTTTTTGGCCCTTGGAAACGTCCTGGTGTAGCTTCAATGAGTGGCACAGAACAGTTTAAAGAAACTGTTTGGTTGCCGACAATTGGAAACACTGAAGCTAGTCCGATCGCATTAATTTTAGCAGTCTTAGGATTAGTGGTGACAGCGATCGTTATTCGCGGTACTTATTTTGGTTTACAATTGCGTGCTGTCGGGCAAAATTTACGCGCATCTTATGTATTAGGAATTCCCGCTTATAGCCGAATTTTAGGTGCTTTTGCTATTTGCGGTGCTTTAGGTGGAATAGCTGGATCGTTACAAGTTTTGGCAGTATTTCATCGCTTAATTCCTAATATTTCAAGTAACCTTGGTTTTTTGGCTTTACTAATCGGAATGTTAGTAGGAAATGGGATTTTATGGATTTTGCCAGTAGCTTTCTTTTTCAGTGCCTTAAATGTGGGTAGCTTACAATTACCTTTATCCTTACAGTTAGAGTCATCTTTAGCCGGAGTTATTCAAGGAAGTTTGGTATTATTTGTTCTACTGGCAAGGGCATTTAATAATATCAAATAGAAAAAAGAATACCACAACTCAAAGATCCCCCTAAATCCCCGCGCTTTAGCGAAGCCATGCCGATAGGCTATACGCGCCGCTTCGCTAGTATCAAGGGGGACAAGGGGACAAGGAGAATTTTTACCTTCTGCCTTCTGCCTTCTGCCTTCTGCCTTTCTTCCCTTCTGCCTTGATTAGCGATCGCGTTCCAAATCTCGCATTGCCTTTTCCCAATACCATTCTTCCGGCATTCCGGGATATTTATAACGCGCAATATCCACCAAACGTTCCGCAATATCTCGATATCCACCAACCATTCTAATTAGTTGATTTTGTAATTCTGTTAAAGATGTAGATTTGGTTTGAGAAAAGAAATCAGAGGAATTTTTTCTTTGGGAACGTTGGGGACGAGATTGTACTTTTTTAATTTGATCTAATGCCTTTCTGTATTGTTGCCAATCTCCGCGATTAAAGTAAATATTCGCAGCTTGTTGATAATCATCAATTGCCCCTGGTAAATCCTCAAAATCTAAACGCACAGATGCCCTTTGATAATAAGCTTGCGGATCGTCTGATTTTTCTTGAATCGCGCGAGAATAATCTTCAATTGCTAACCGATGATTAGCAGATTTATGATGAGCATTACCGCGATAAATATAAGCATCAATGTAATTAGGATCGATCTGTAATGCTCGATCGCAATCATTAATAGCGCCGCCATAATCACCCATTTCTATGCGTACAATTGCCCGATAACAATAAGCTTTTAAATTTTGAGAGTTGAGTTGTAATGCTTGATTTAAATCATTAATTGCTTGTTGATAATAACCGAGTTTACTTAACACCATTCCTCGATAAGAATATGCTTGAGCGTCATTAGGATCGGTTTGAATTAGCCAGTTTAAATCTTCCCAAGCTTCTCTTAAGTTGCCTCGTTGCACTTTTTGTAAAACCTGATAATAAAAACCCGTATGGGTAACTAATGCTGTTCGATCGCGATTTTGTTCTGCTTGAATTTCTGTAATACTATCAATGCAACGTTGGCAATTTTGCTTGTCTTTTTCTGCCAAATAAATGTTAGCAGCTTGCTTAAAACTGGCGATCGCTTCTGCCAAATTCCCCAAACGACGGTAAGCTGTTCCTTGTAAACTATAAGCAGCAGCTAAATTGTTGTTTAATTTCAAACTTTGTTCCGCATCAGCAAGCGCCCCAGCATTGTCTTTTAATGCTAATTTAGTCAATCCGCGACTTAAATAAATTTCCGTTCTTTCCGGTTGTAATTGCAAAGCTTGGTTGTAGTCAGCAATTGCGCCTGTGCGATCGCCTAACTCAAAGCGACACCTTCCCCGTTTATAATATGCCTCAACTAATTGGGGATTGATTCGCAAAGCGCGATCGAATTCTCGCACTGCGCCTGCAAAATCTCCCGCCTGCGCCTTTTCTAATCCCCGATTGTAAAACTCTTGTTCTTGATCCATCTGACAAAATCCATTTACCCAACTCTTATTTATTAATTTAGCTCATAGCAAAAATCCTGCGCCGCAAGCCTATACTTACTAGCAGCAGGATTTGGATTGCAAATATCTTTTACTTTTATCTGAATCGATCAGCCAAGCAACTGATTCAAAGTAGCAACAAAGTTTTCCACCTCAGCTTTACCCATTTCTCGCCAGCCCTCTTCACCAAAAATTAAAGAGAGATTATGCTTGTTTGTTGGGTAAAATTTCGCGATCGCATTTGGCGATAACCACACTTTCAATTTTCCCTCATCAGACGGCTTTGCTGAAACTATAAACAAGCATTTTGAACAATTACTGGTAGCAGATAGCATTCGATTTTTAGGGGGACTAATCATTAAATTAGTAGGCCAAGAAGCAAAAGTCAATTGGTGCTGACTGGCGATTTTTAGTATTGATTGAAACTCTTCACCAATCCCATTTTCCTCAGCTATCCGTAAAATTGACTCTAAACTCAATTTTCCACTGTTATAATAAGTTGCAAAGTCCGTGAATCTGGAAATGGCGAAGCTGTCATTTTTTTTTTGCACAGGTTTGGGTGCTTTACTTGGCGGAAACTGAGGAATTTTCGGGGTTAGTTTCTCAGTTTTTTGCTGTAATTCCTGCAATTGTTGTTGCATTTGAGCAAAATTTTCTAACAATTGAGGAATCATTGCTACTTGTTCATTGGAAGTAGTTAGCTGTTGTTTGAGAGATGCAATCTCTAACTTTAGTTGCTGATTTTCTTGCTCTAAATAACTAGAATTAAATTCAGGTTTTCCTGTTTCCAATTCCGTTGTTTGAGCTGCTAATTTTTGTTGCAACGTCTCTACAATTTGTCTTATTTCTGCGATTTGTTGTGACTCAGAACGTTCCCTAACTTCAACAGACAACGCAGCAAAATAATCTTTTAATTGTTTGATATCTCGTTCTAAGTTACTTGCATCAAAACTTGTGGTAGAAGTTAATGTAGCTAGTCTTTCTTGTACTGTATCTGTAATTTGCCTTAACTCAGAAACTTGTTGTAACTCCCGTTCCTTAAACTCAGAATTTAACTGCGCTAAGTTTTGTTTTAGCTGATTAATTTCTTGATCTAAGTAACTGGTATCAACACTAGCTGTTGTTGTCGGTAGTTCAGCTATTCTTTGTTGAATCAAAGCAGTACTTTTTCTTAATTCTGTTATTTCATGTAACTCTGTTCGCTCTTGAAAATCAGCACTTAATTTAGCAATATCTGCTTGTAATTTGGCAATTTTATCCTTTTCTTCATTTTGGTGAATAATGCCTTCTAATTCTACAATTGCTGCTTTCAAATCATAAATTTGTTGTTCAAGATAAGTTGGGTCAAATGTCGCCAGATTTGGTGGAATCGCTGGCTTTTCTTTAGTGATTGTGGAAGTAACGTTACTCAATGCTTCTTCCAGACTAACAAATTGTTTTTGCAGGTCAGAAATTTCTGCTTTAATAGGTTGAGGATCTACATTTTTGCTTGAAAGTGATAAATCTTGAACTGAAGCTTGTAGCGATCGCATTTCTCCAGCAACTTCTTTATCTACCTGTTGGATACGATTGTCCATTTCCGAAACGATCGCCGTAATATCATCTTCTAACTTTTGCTGAAATTTCCCTCTATTGATCAAATTCAGCGACAGAGCCAAAGTCAGAGGAGCCGCCGCTACAATCATCTGTTGTGACCAAACTGCCGCCAGCGTTCCAGCCACACTAGCACCAACTGAAATCTTCTCTGCAACCCTCAGACCGTTGTTTTCGTTGCTAGCTTTCATTGAGTAGACCTAAAAATTGTAAATTTCTTCTGTTTGTTAGGCAAAATATATCATATAATTTGTTGAGTCAATATTAGATATATTTTATAGATTGAATTAGTCTGAACTTATAGTTAGTAGCCTAATGTTGGCGCGTCGATCGGCAAGACGAGGTAAAAATACTTTTGGACATCAACAAATAGTTAATAAAATCACAAATCACTGACGATAGTAATTAATTGTCAACAGGGATAATGAACGAAATACTAACCATTTTAGCTACAGCGATCGCCACTTCCACACCCTTAATTTTTGCTTGCATTGGCGAAACAATTTCCGAACAAGCAGGAGTAATTAACCTTTCTGCCGAAGGCACAATAATGATGGGTGCAATGACGGGATTTGCGATCGCCAAATTCACCGATAACTTATTATTAGGCTTTTTAGGTGCAGCAATAATTGGCGCAATCATTGCTTTAATTATCGCCTTTGGTGCAATTACCCTGAAACAATCACAAGTAGCGATCGGCTTTGTCCTCGCCCTACTTTGCACAGATTTATCATCATTTTTAGGCAACCCAATCGTGAGAGTACCAGGGCCAACAGTAGCTAGTTTTAAAATTCCTATATTCCAAGACATTCCAATTTTAGGAAAGCTACTTTTTCAAAGTGATTTGTTAGTTTATATCAGTTACTTACTAATTATTTTAACTTGGTTTTATTTTTACCATACCAAACCCGGACTAACATTAAGAGCCGTAGGAAACCAACCATTAGCCGCCTTTGCTAGAGGCACAAACGTCATTTTATGGCGCTACTTTTACACAATTTTAGGTGGTGCATTAATGGGAATTGCCGGAGCCGCTTTTTCCTTAGATTTTAAAGCAGGTTGGAGCTATCGCCACACAGCTGGTTATGGTTGGATTGCCCTAGCGATCGTAATTTTTGGCGGTTGGCATCCCTTAAAAGTTGCTTTTGGAGTTTATTTATTTGGCATTTTACAATCTTTAGCCAGTGTTGCCCAAAGCACCATTCCTACTGTACCCACACAAGTTTTTACCGTCGCACCTTTTGCTTTAATGATTATGGTTTTGGTAATCACTTCTAGCGATTTTTTAGTAAATAACAAATTACCATTACCCCCAACAATTCGCCGTTGGATTAACCAAACAATTCGGATTACTCCCCCGGCAGCTTTGGGCAAAACATTTGAACAAGATTAATAGTAGCTGGAATAATAGACGAGATGGAAATAGAAGCTGCCGTTGACTACCTCATATCGTTTCCGATTGCATTGGAATTATTTAAATCTTGATTGGATAAGGGCGAAGGCGAATGCGTGCCGGAGGCATCAGCATTCTGGCAATAAATTTTTAGTTCAAAACCAAAAAATTATTGCCAGAATACTTCGCCCATACATGATATAATTCCGAAGCAAACGGAAGAGATATCGCGCATCAAAATATTAAGAAATGCAATGAATACATAGCCCTACAATATGGATCGGGAATCCTAATTCAAGAGCTTTGAAAAACAATCAAAGCGTTGGAATTCGTGTTGAAGGGAAAAAAATGATTAACCTTTTGGGCTACAGCATTCGTCAGCAAATCTATGCAGGAACTCGAACTTTAGTTTATCAAGGTGTCCGAGAATCCGATCGGCAACCTGTTGTCATTAAATTGTTACAGAATGAATTCCCCCGCTTCAGCGAATTGCTTCATTTTCGCAACCAATATATAATTGCCAAAAGCCTGGATATCCCTGGTATTATCAAGCCATACAGTCTGGAAACCTATCAAAATCGTTATGCTCTAATTTTGGAGGATTTTGATGGAATTTCTCTCTGTCGCTACGTTGCTTCTTTGGCAGAGAGTAAAACCAAATCAGAGAATGTTAGTTTACCGATCGCTGAATTTTTTCCCATTTCGATTCAGATTGCCGATACGTTAGACAGACTTTACCGCGATCGCGTCATCCACAAAGACCTCAAACCCGCCAATATACTCATTAATCCTATCAGCAAAGAAGTTAAAATCATTGACTTCAGCATTGCTTCTCTGCTGCCACGCGAAACCCAAGAAATCCAAAATCCCAACGTTTTAGAAGGAACGCTACCCTACATTTCTCCCGAACAAACTGGACGGATGAATCGAGGCATTGACTATCGCACCGACTTCTATTCTTTGGGAATCACATTCTACGAACTGCTGACTGGACAATTACCATTCCAAACTAACGATCCGATGGAGTTGGTACATTGTCACCTGGCAAAACAACCCACTCCCATACATGAACTCAACTCAGCAGTTCCTCTGATACTGTCTGAAATAGTTGGTAAACTGATGGCGAAGAATGCAGAAGACCGTTATCAGAGTGCCACCGGACTCAAGTACGACTTAGAAACTTGTTGGCAACAGTGGAGAGAGACGGGAGAGATTGCAACCTTTAAATTAGGACAGCGAGATTTGTGCGATCGCTTCTTCATCCCAGAAAAATTGTACGGCAGAGAAGCCGAAGTCCAAACCCTGCTAGAAGCATTCGATCGCGTAGCGTCTTTGAAGGAGAATCGCGTTAGTGCAGGCAACACAGAAATGATGCTAGTCGCAGGTTTCTCCGGTATTGGAAAAACCGCCGTCGTCAACGAAGTCCACAAACCGATCGTGCGGCAACGCGGCTACTTTATTAAAGGCAAATTTGACCAATTTCAACGCAACCTTCCCTTCTCAGCTTTTGTCCAAGCTTTTCGAGATTTAATCGGACAGTTGCTATCAGAACCCGATGTAAAAATTGAGCAGTGGAAGTCAGAAATCTTAGCCGCTTTAGGCGAAAATGCAGGAGCAATTGTAGAAATCGTCCCCGAATTAAAATTTTTGATTGGAGAACAACCCGCCGTACCAGAACTCTCCGGCAGTGCTGCTCAAAATCGCTTCAATCTGTTATTTGAAAAATTTATTCAAGTTTTTACCACCAAGGAACATCCCCTCGTTATTTTCTTGGATGATTTGCAATGGGCAGACTCAGCTTCGTTAAAGTTAATTCAACTTTTAATGAGCAACGTAGGAAGCCGCTATCTTTTCTTAATTGGAGCATATCGGGATAACGAAGTGTTTCCAGCCCACCCGTTAATGCTGACATTGGCGGACATCCAAACAGCCGCAGCAACGGTGAATACCATTACTTTATCACCGCTCCAGAAGTCGGATGTAAATGCTTTAATCGCTGATACTCTTGGTTGTTCAAAAGTGCTAGCACAACCTTTAACCGAACTGGTTTATCAGAAAACTAAAGGTAATCCATTTTTCGGCACTCAATTTCTCAAATCTTTGCAAGAAGATGGATTAATTTCGTTTAATTTTGATCTCCGTCACTGGCAGTGCGATATTGCAAAAGTAAGAACATTAGCGCTGACAGATGATGTAGTGGAATTCGTAGCAATTCAGTTACGAAAGTTGCCTATCGAAACTCAAGAAGTTTTGAGATTAGCAGCCTGTATCGGCAATCAATTTGACTTAGCAACGCTGGCGATTGTTGATGAAAAATCACCCGAAGAAACCGCCCTTAAACTGTGGAAAGCTCTCCAAGAAGGTTTAATATTACCCATTAGCGAGGTTTATAAGTTTTATCAGGCAGAAGTAAATGAAAAAGAAGAAAACGGTAATAGGGAAGAATCTAACCGATTACCAATTACCCATGACCAATTACCTCAATACAGATTCTTACACGATCGCATTCAACAAGCTGCCTATTCTCTCATTCCAGAAGAGCAAAAGCGATCGACTCACTTACAAATCGGTCAACTGTTATTAAAAAATACGCCAGAAGCCGATCGAGAAGAAAGAATCTTTGATATTGTCAACCACTTAAATGTGGGAGTTGAGCTAATTACCCATGAAGCAGAACGGGAGCAATTGATACAGTTAAATTTGATTGCCGGAAAGAAAGCCAAAGCTGCTACTGCCTATTCTGCTGCGGTTGAATATTTCAATATTGGTAGAGAATTACTGGCAGTAAATAGTTGGCAGAATCAATACGAACTAACATTAGCGCTGCATACCGAAGCAGCAGAGGCGGCATATCTAAGCGGTGATTTTGACAGGATGGAAAAATTGGCATCAGTTGTGGAAAGCTGCGCCAAAATGCTACTGGACAAAGTGAAGGTATATGAAGTACAGGTGCAAGCTTATATGGCGCAAAATAAGTTACAGGAAGCGCTGAATACGGGACTACAAGTTTTAAAACAGTTGGGGGTAGAGTTTCCCTCCGAGCCAAATCCGTCTGATATTGGGCAGGCATTAGGAGAAACCGCGTCAATTTTGAGCGGAACGCGAATTGAGGACTTAATTGAGCTGCCTCAAATGAGCGATCGCTATAAACTAGCAGCTATGAAACTTTTATCAAGTATCTTTGCTCCTGCATACATTGCTGCTCCTACACTGTTGCCCTTGACGGTGTGCAAACAAGTACAATTATCCATCGAATATGGTAATGCTACCGTTTCTCCTTTTGCTTATGCCAATTATGGTTTTCTTCTTTGTGCCATTGTGGGAGATATTGATTCAGGTTATAAATTTGGTCAATTAGCTTTAAATCTAATGTCAAAGTTAAATGCTCAAGAAATCAAAACTAAGACAGTTTTCATCGTAAATCTATTTATCCGACCTTGGAAAGAGCATCTAAAAGAAACCTTAGAGCCTTTCCTATCAAGTTACTCTAGCGGAATGGAGACAGGAGATTTAGAATATGCAGGCTATTGTCTACAACAGTACTCCTGTTTTGCTTACTTTAGCGGTAAAGAATTGACTGTCCTTGAAACAGAGATCGCAAGAAACAGAGAAGCTAGTCATAAAATTAAGCAAGAAACAGCGCTTAATTATATAGAAATCTATAGGCAGGCTATCTTAAATTTGCTAGGAAAAAGTGAGAATTTATGCCTTCTAAAGGGTGAAGCTTGCGATGAGCAGATGAAGTTGCCACTTTACCAGCAAGCGAACGATAAAGCGGGAGTTGCATACATATATTTAAACAAACTTTTACTTTGTTATTGGTTTGAAAATTATTCAGAAGCGATCGAGAATATCGCTATTGCAGAGAAGTATTTAGATGCAGTAGTAGGAATGCCACTTGTTCCTGTCTTCCATTTCTACGATTCTTTAGTGCGGTTGGCAGTGTATTCTGACACTCCAGAGTCAGAACAACAGAAACTTCTCTACAGAGTACAAGCTAATCAAGAAAAAATGCAAAAGTGGGCGCATCATGCCCCAATGAATCATCTGCACAAATTCTATTTAGTAGAGGCAGAACTGCACCGGGTTTTAGATGAGAAATTAGAGGCAATAGAACTCTACGATAAAGCCATTGCTCTTGCTAAAGAAAACGAGTATGTCAACGAAGAAGCACTTGCTAACGAACTTGCCGCCAAATTTTACCTAGAATGGGGTAAAGAAAAACTTGCAAAACCCTATCTAATTGATGCCTACTATGCTTACACTCGTTGGGGAGCAAAAGCGAAAATTGACCACCTAGAACAGCGTTATCCCCAATTCCTTGCGACTATTTTGCAACCGAATCAAGCTCACCAGCATCCAAACGAAACCATTCACATCTCCACCAATGGAGCATCATCTATCTCTAGCACGAGTAAGACTATTATTGGCAGCACTAGCAGTTCGGAGTTTGTAGATTTGCCAACCGTGATTGAAGCTTCTCAAACTCTCTCTAGCGAAATCGAGCTAGAGCAATTGCTGACTACTTTGATGCAAGTAGTTGTTAAGAATGCTGGCGCTGAAACAGGAACCTTAATTTTAAATGAAGAGGGAAATTGGAGAGTTGTTGTCCACTGTATAAATCGTCAAGATTGCCATCTCGAATCGCTGCTCGTTGAAGAGAGTCAAGCAATTCCTGGGAGCTTAATTAATTACGTTAAACGTACCAAAGAAATCTTGGTATTTGATAACCTCAGCACTCAAACCGCCTTTGCTTCCGACCCTTACATTATTCAGCGGCAACCTAAGAGCGTATTATGCACTCCGATTCTCCATCAAGGTAAAGTGATGGGGATTTTGTATCTAGAGAATAATCTGGTAACGGGAGCATTTACACGCGATCGCGTTGCCATCCTCAACATCCTCTGCTCTCAAGCTGCCATCTCTTTGGATAACGCTCGTTTATACCAGCAATCTCAGCGACTTTACCAGCAATCCCAGGAGTATGCTCAAAAATTAGAGCAATATCTCCACGACCTCAAAAAGATGCAATTGCAATTGGTGCAGAGTGAAAAAATGTCTGCTTTGGGTAATTTAGTTGCTGGGGTAGCTCACGAAATTAATAATCCCGTTGGCTTCCTGGCAGGCAATATCCAACCTGCTCAAGAATACGTGCGAGATTTGTTCAATTTAATCGACATCTATCAAGAAAAATTTCCCGATCCAGGAGCAGAAATTGAAGAAGAAATTGATGCCATCGACTTGGAATATTTGCGCGAAGATTTACCTAAATTGATTGGCTCGATGAACGAGGGAATTGACCGCATTCGTAACATTAGTACAAGTTTGAGAACGTTTTCCAGAGCAGATAGCGATCGCCCAGTTCCGTTCAATATTCACGATGGACTCGACAGCACAATCTTGATTCTAAAGCATCGTCTGAAAGCCAATGAAAATCGTCCTGCCATTCAGGTCATCAAAGAGTTCGGCACTTTACCCCTGGTAAAATGCTTCCCAGGACAACTCAATCAAGTCTTTATGAATATCTTGGCAAATGCCATTGATGCGTTGGAAGAGTCCAATAAAGAACGTAGTTTTAGCGAAATTCAAGCTCATCCCAACCAAATTACCATCCAAACTGCGGCGAATGAAAAAGGCGATTGCGTCTTGATTCGGATTAAAGATAATGGAGTGGGGATGTCTGAGGAAATCAAGCACAAACTCTTTGACCAATTGTTTACCACCAAGCTGGCAGGTCAAGGAACTGGATTAGGATTGTCGATCGCCCGCCAAATCGTGGTAGAAAAACATGGCGGCACGTTGGAGGTTAATTCCTGTATTGGGTGTGGCTCGGAGTTTTTGATTTCTATGCCCACTTAGCCCAGGTATGTAATTGGGTTTTCCGTACTTATATCATGTCCGACCAATCAACCATAGTATTTGCGATCGCAAACCCTGTAGAGACGTTGCCTGCAACGTCTCTACAGTATGGGTAATCAACCGGACATGATATTAGTGTGCTAAAAACAAGAACTTTAGATTACAAGCCTAACTAGCTGATTATTCAGCCAATCTTCTAAGATTTAAACTATAAGAAATTAAGGACTGAGAAATTTTTGCTTACTAGATTCAATCCTAAAATTAAAAACTCCCCAGTCCCTAGTCCCCAATCACCAATCCCCATTATTCCCAATTCCAAGATTTTAACCGAAAGGCCAAATTTGCTTGCTCAGGTTTTGATTGTAACTCGGAAAATTGAGTTAAAAATATTGAGTGTCCGTTTCTTAAAGTCACCAGATTATCTGCCTCAATTTTCAAAGTTTTGTTATTACCAAAATTACATTCAAAAGGTGCAACTCTGGAAGCACTCAGGGGGCCAAACTGACTTCCCAATCTCACTCCGACACAAGTAATATCTGAAGGTTTTTTACCAGCTTGACGCAAAGCAGTATTTACTTCAGTGTTGAGTTTGCTGGATTGCTGAACTAGCGGCATAATGTCATCCAAACCCAGAGTTCCTTCGGCTAAAGCTGTTTGAGAAATTAAACTGCCTGCGATCGCTAAAGGCAGCATAAATTTAGTAAAATTCATTTTTGATCTCGCTTTGACAAAATCTTACAATACTATGATAAATTGACTCTTTAGTGAGCGTTTCTGTTCCCAGAAGCAAAACATTTTGAATTGTTGAGCAAGAAGACTCGCTTCATGCTAAGGTGACAAATTGAGCCAAGAATCCAACGCGCTTCTGCCCGTAGGAATATTAATAAGCTCAATAAGGCATCTTTATAGTAGATCAATTGAAACTCATGGCTGACATAGTTGATATTGCAGTTAGCGCAGGTTCATTCCAGACTTTAGTAACAGCTGTTCAAGTTGCTGGTTTAGTGGATGCGCTGAAAAGTCCTGGCCCTTTTACAGTTTTTGCACCCAATGATGAAGCTTTTGCCAAACTACCACCAGGAACAGTCGAGTCTTTGGTGAAAAGTCCTCCTCAGTTAGGCAGGATTCTCAAATATCATGTAGTGGCAGGAAGATTAATGAAAGAAGACCTAGCTAAACTTAATTCTGTCACTTCTTTGGAAGGTTCCCCTATTCCTATTGATTTTTCTGAGGCTTTGGAAGTGAAAAATTCCACTGTTATTGCCGCAGATATTGAGGCGGATAACGGTGTAATTCACGTAATCGATCGCGTAATATTGATGGGTTAATTTGCTGAATAGAGACGTTGTATGCAACGTCTCTACAAAGCTAAAATCGTAGTGTCTGACGCACCACACAAACTAAAAATTATATTTTAGAAATTAACTAAAGCAATTCCAGAGTCAATAAAACTGAGATGAAAGGGCAAGAAACACAGGGAAAAACTATTAATCACAACATCAATCCTCAAGATATTTCATGGGCTTTTTGGCCTCTAGTACCACTTTATCCATACAGCAAAAGACGGACTATTCGTAAAGAAGTAGTTCCAGATACTATTTGGACTTTTGACCAATTACAAGGAATTTTTTATGTTACCGTACCAATTAGGATGACTGTTGTCAGACTGGAAACAGGCGGTTTGTTAATTTATGCACCAGTCGCCCCAACTTTAGAATGTATTAGGTTAGTTAAAGAATTGGTGGCAAAATATGGCGAGGTAAAATATATTATTTTGCCCACTGTTTCCGGTCTGGAACATAAGGTTTTTGTTGGCCCTTTTGCGAGACGTTTTCCTCAAGCCCAAATTTTCATCGCCCCTGGTCAATGGAGTTTTCCCATTTCTTTACCTTTGAGTTGGTTAGGTTTTCCTTCCAAACGCACTCAAATACTTCCAGAAGATAGCAGTAAAACTCCTTTTGCTAATGAGTTTGATTATAGAATTTTAGGCCCTATTGGATTAGGTTTAGGTTCATTTGGCGAGGTGGCTTTTTTCCACAAGCGATCACAAACTCTCCTAGTCACTGACTCGATAATTTCCGTCCCCGAAAATCCCCCGGAAATCGTTCTACTTGAACCTTATCCCTTACTTTTTCACGCCAAAGATGATGCTTTTTCAATTGTTGAGGACAACCAAGCTAACCGCCAGAAAGGTTGGCAACGCATCTCATTATTTGCGTTTTACTTCCGTCCTAGCGCAATGGAAACAGTAAAATTAGGACAAGCATTTCTGAGTTCTTTCCAAGTTGGCGATCGGTCCAAAAAAGCTTATTTTGGCATCTATCCCTTCAAATGGAAAAATGGCTGGCAACATTCATTTAACGCACTCCGAAGAGATGGGAATTTGTTAGTAGCACCAATCCTACAAGCTTTGATTTTGAATCGCGCCCCACAAGAAACAATTAACTGGGCAAATCAAGTTACTCAATGGAATTTTCAGCGGATTATTCCCTGTCATTTTGATGCGCCCATTTCCGCAACTCCCCAACAATTTCGCCAAGCATTCAACTTTTTGGAGAAAAATCCTGCTGTTAGTAATGATTTGATTAGTGCTACTAAACCTTTACCTGAAGAAGATTTTCAACTACTTAGAGAACTGGATGAAACTTTAGGCAAACTTGGCATTGTGCCACCGTCAAAGGAAAAAATTTAAGCTGAATTTATTTGTACAAAACAGCTTCTTTCAAAGTGGCAACTTTTGTGATTGCTTGGTTAATACCATCAGATGAAACTCCATGATTAGCCATTGCTTCACTTAAATGTTTAGCGATCGCTTGCACATAGCTTACCATCAGATAAGTAGATGTGCTTAAAAATGAGCCTTCACAAAAGGATACAGAAGTAAGTTACTAATACCAATTCTCCGTAAAATTGCGCTTAATCATTGCCCCTCCCCGTCTACGGGGAGGGGTTTGGGGTGGGGTGAATTAAGCGCATCTTCATAGAGAATTGGTATAAGTTAAGTATATTTACAAAATTTACTATTTTCCTCACTTAGTTATATCCTTATATAGCCAATTAAAGCAAACCTAGCAAAAAGCTCTCAAAAAAATAGTATGGTCAAATTACCTGAAAAACAATCTCCAACTATCACTTCCGATGGCGAAATATCAATAAAAAAGATTCATCATCAAATAGTAATTATTGGTGGTGGTGCAGCAGGTATTACCTCCGCCTCGCTGTTATTAGCTCAAAATGATTCCCTGGATATTGCGATCGTTGAACCAGAAGAAAAACATTACTACCAACCCGGCTGGACAATGGTAGGAGGCGGCGTTTTCCAAGTTGAAGAAACCGTAAGAGATGAAAAAGATTTAATTCCCCAAGGTGTGACTTGGATTAAAGATTATGCCCTGAAATTAGACCCCGATAACAATACAGTTTTAACCAAAGAAGGTTTACAAATTGAATATGATTATTTAATTGTTTGTCCCGGAATTCAAATTAACTGGCATTTAATTAAAGGTTTGAAAGAATCACTTGGTAAAAATGGAGTTACCAGTAATTACTCGCCTATTTATGCACCTTATACTTGGGAACTTATTCAAAACTTTCAAGGTGGAAACGCTATATTTACTTATCCTAATACACCGATTAAATGTGGAGGAGCACCACAAAAAGTTATGTACATGGCGGATGATATGTTCCGCCAGTTGGGAGTGCGCGATCGAACTAATGTCACGTATTGCACAACTTTAACTAAAATGTTCTTTGTCAAAGAATACTCAGACATTTTAGATAAAGTAGTCGCTGAACGGAACATAGAAGTTAAGTTTCGCTGCAACTTAAAAGAAATCAAAGCTGACAGCAAAGAAGCAGTTTTTGACCTCACCAAGGATGACGAAACTGTAGAAGAAATCACCTTGAAATATGACATGATTCACGTTGCACCACCGCAAAGTGCGCCCGACTTTATTAAAGAAAGTCCCTTAGCAGTTCCCAATAATCCTTTCGGTTGGGTGGATGTGAATAAAGACACATTACAACATAATCGATATCCCAATGTATTTGCTTTGGGTGATGCTTCTTCCTTGCCAACTTCTAAAACTTCTGCTGCTATTCGCGGACAAGCACCAGTTTTAGTAGCAAATTTGTTGGCTTTAATGACTTCTAAACCATTAGAAAACCGTTACAATGGTTATACTTGTTGTCCGTTAATTACGGGTTACAACAAGTTAGTAATGGCAGAATTTGATGGTTATACTTTTACACCGATGTCCAGTTTTCCCTTAAATCCGATTAAAGAACGCTGGAGTATGTGGATCATGAAAAAACACATTTTACCTTGGGTTTATTGGAATCGGATGTTGAAAGGTCAACCTTTTGAAGGAAATTACATCAAGTTCATGCAGTGGAAATACAAGAAATAGGGATTCTCTTGTACTTATGTTGGAAAATCCTGGTTTTAGGGACTGGGGATTAGGGACTAGGGACTGGGTTGATTGTCGAAAGCACTTGATTAATTAATCTGGTTTACTTGTCACTTTATGTACGGGAGATTCACAGGCGGGCTAAAATGACAGGTGCCAGATCTGAGTAGACAAAATGCCCAGCTTACAAGAAGATTCAATCTTTAAATTGGGCATCCGATCGCTAATTTTCTCTATTAATGACCAACTACCAACTACCAACTACCAACTACCTTATTAAAAAATGTCTATTTCCAAATCAGAAGCAAAGCAACTTTTAGAAAGAATGATTTTTGAGGAGACAAGTCCTCAAGATTGGGTGCAAGATGTTTGGGGATTAAGTCCTCTTTTGGGAGATAGCGCCGCCAAATTATTTGAAGCTTTTGAAATGTTAATTGAGTGTTGTCCTGAAGAAAAATTAGATAATTTGCTGCAATCTTTGTATCGAGAATATCTTGATTCGGAGTGATGGGGGATTGGGAACTAGAGAATCGGTGACTTTCTCCGACAATCTGTTTAGCTAATTGCTGTTTTTGTTGAATCATTTCCGGTAAATCACTTTCCACAAAAATGACTTCTGGATCTTCTTCTTCACTCATGACGGTTAATAGTATCAAGCTCTTCAGGCAAGACTACTGGAATTTCTGCACTGATAAACCCAGATTTATCACGAGTCACTATCGCGTCTACACCATGCACTACTCCACAAACGTACTGCACTGCATCCTCAAAATCACGAAAATTCAGTGCTATTGCTTGTTCGAGTACTTCTCGATTCACTGGACAAATGTTTAGATCGGTCATCACTTGGATAATAGCATTTTGAGCTACTACCGCTCCTGCTGCTCTACGGACAATGTAATAGATATTGGTGATTGTTGTTGCGGCAATAAATCCCTCAATCTCTCCAGTATCAATACGCTCAAATAGTCTCGCCGCATTTTCCACAAACGGTTCTCGCTCTTGTAAAAAGTCAAGAACTACATTAGTATCAATCAAAATTCGCATTACTTATACTTCTCGGTGAGGTAGCTAACATAATCATCTTTGGAATCGGGATCGTCTGTAGCTGCTGAAATTTTGGCGATGCCTCGCAGTCGAGATAGATTTCCCCGTTTCAATTTTGGCTGAGTTTCTTCTTTTACTTCGACAAGCTTTTCTTCAGTCTGACTTTCAGCAGTTTTGCCAAGATGTTTTTGGGTAATAAAATCGATGAAATCACTCACTTCCTGTAATAGTGGTTCGGGAAGTTGTTGTAATTTGGCGATCGTACTATCACGAATAGTCATAATAATTGCCTCTATACTGTTGTCCAGAATATACATTGTAAAGTGTTGGCAACCTATTCAGCAGAGTTGCGCCATTCTTGTCCAAGACGAACCGCTTCATCAAAGGTAGGATCGTTTTCAAAGCTACCCGCAACTTTTAACCACCAATCATTCTCTTTGGAATTAGGAGTATCAAAGTCATCTGGAACTGTAAACTCACCTGCACACAAACCAAATGGTCGTAGTTGCTTATTGCTTGGTTCTGCGGTTGTTACTTCTAATTGATCGACACCTCCAAACCATTTTAACCATGCTTCGACAAGCTTTTCATCAGGCTGGCTTTCAGCAGTTTTGGCAAGATGTTTTTGGGTAATAAAATCGATGAAATCACTCACTTCCTGTAAGAGTGGTTCGGGAAGTTGTTGTAGTTTGGCGATCGCACTATCACGAATAGTCATAAAAATTGCCTCTATACTGTTGTCCAATCTTCTATTCGCAATTCTACAATTTGTCCAAAATCTGACTGATTACGGGTGAGTAAAATTGCGTTGTTAGTCAGAGCGATCGCAGCAATTTTCAGATCCATGTTGCCTAAACGAGGATAGCCTTCGACTCAGTTAGTGTTCTTTGTAATGCCTCCATGATAACTTCATTACTCTTGCTTGAAATTAATCGTTTTATATACTCTGTCAGTTCGTGAGGTTTAAATCCGAAAATACCTGAAACTTGAGGAAGCAAGCCTTTATTGTCATAGAGGCGTAATGCAGCAGAGTAATCTTGAGTATTCAATATAGTATTTATAGAATCACTTGTTTCTGCGTACAAGGACGAAATATTAATTTCAGTTAACATATCTTCAAGTGCTTGTTTTAGATCTACTTCTCCAAGTGCTTTAGCATTAAAGTGTGAAAATTTATCTTCAGCACGAGCAGCAACAATAGCAGAAATCAGACGCTCTTTCTCTCTTTCCATGTGAGTGAGTACTAAGTTTTTAGCTTGCTCAATTATGCTATCTGTATCTTCTCGATGCAAGGATGCCGCTACAGCCCTCAGCACTTCTTCTGACAAGAAAACATTTTCAATTTCTGAAACACTAAGACAAAATATGTCTAAACCCTTTAAATTATTGATTTGTTCATCCGACCTAAAATCACGGTCAATAATACCTTTGCACTCTAGACTGTGAAGGTGTTTGAGATGAGAAAATGAGCGAGTTGAATGAATAACTGCTGAGGCACCCCCACACGGAGTCACAGTAAAATTTTTAAACAGATGCGAAAATATAAAAGAATCTAAGCTATCCCTATCTCCTTCAATAAACAGAATAGGTTTTCTACTTCCAAGAATTTCTAGAAGTAGTCGTTCAGGAATGTCTTCGCTTTCAGGAATTAGATACCAATCCCATTGATTATTTTCGTAACTCTTAAGCCAAATCTTTGTAGCATTCACGCGAGTTACTGCAAAATCTAGGTCATGAGTCAGGTATACAAATAAACAATCTGGTCTTTCAACTTCAACAGCATCCCACAAGCGACTCTGTAATGCTTTATGTAAATGAAGCTCAGGTTCGTCAATAACCACAATACCGTTTTCCCTCACAGCAAGACATTGACCAATAAGGTAGAAGATTACTCGCTCACCATCACTCATTTCAGAGGCATGATAAGAAGTTCCACCATTTTTAGGACGCGCTTCTATTTTTCCTGCACCAATAATAAGCTCACGATGTGGAAGAACAAACTCCCAAATACGTTTGATAATATCAAGACGAGTTTCTGGAGGAGTTTGCAGTTCCTCTGTGGTTTTAGCCCGTTGGCGATATTGTGTACTTTTCTCGAATTCTTCCGTAAATAGATAAGTAAGTAGCTTGTCATAATCACTTTGGAGATAAGTGCTAGGCTTAGACTGCCATCTATGCCCAATTTTGTAATTTTGTATTTGTTCTAAGGGTAAGTTATGCTGATAGTAACCGTAAAGAAGGATATTTTCAGCAGCGTCCATAGAAGATGTCGAGCAGTATTCTGGTATCGAAAGAGATTTTTGCGCTCCGACTCTATGGACTAAGGATTTTTGCGGTGATTCTAATTCAATCCAAGATCCCAAACGGGTTTTTCCTGAACCATTAGCTCCTACTACTACAACACTTGATTTAGCTTGAATCTCTGTTGAACCTTGTGGACTGGAAAATGATGGAGGGAGGCTCAGGCTTCGGACTTTAGAGAAATAAATATTAGCTTGCATGATGAATCTAACTTATTATCAATACTCATAGATTAAGTGTAACTATTTATTCAGGGTGAGCAAAGCCCACCCAAATTTTAACTTACACCTTAAACTTTTCGGTAATTCGCTTCATCGCTTCTTCCACATTTTCCCGACTATTAAAAGCAGAAATGCGGAAATAACCTTCACCTGCTGCGCCAAAACCAGAACCTGGAGTTCCTACTACATTGCAATTTTGCAACAGTTTATCAAAGAAATCCCAACTCGATAAATTATTTGGGGTTTTTACCCAAACATAAGGGGCATTTACTCCGCCATAAACGGCGATTCCTGCTGATGTTAATTGTTCGCGGATAATTCGGGCATTTTCCAAATAAAAACTGACTAATGCTTTAACTTGTGCTTTGCCTGCTTCGGAATAAACTGCTTCTGCGCCTTTTTGCACAATGTAAGAAACGCCATTGAATTTAGTTGATTGGCGACGATTCCATAACTTCCATAATTCTACATCGGAACCGTCGGCAGCTTTGGCGGTTAAGGTTTTTGGTACTACTGTGAATGCACAACGAGTTCCGGTAAATCCGGCAGTTTTGGAGAAGGAACGAAATTCGATCGCACAATCCCGCGCCCCCTCTATTTCATAAATAGAATGGGGGATATTTTCCTCAGTAATAAATGCCTCGTAAGCTGCATCATAGAAAATAATTGCATTGTTTGCTTTGGCATAATCTACCCAAGCTTTTAAATGTTCTTTTGTCGCAACTGCACCTGTGGGATTATTAGGAAAACAGAGATAAATTAAATCGACTTTTTCCGAGGGAAGTGAAGCGGTAAAGTTATTTTCGGCGGTGATTGGCAAATAAATTAAACCTGCAAATTCGCCTTTTTCACTTGCCTCGCCCGTGTGTCCCGCCATTACGTTAGTATCTACATAAACGGGATAAACTGGGTCAGTTACAGCAATAATATTGTTATCGCCAAAAATGTCGAGAATGTTGCCAGTATCGCACTTTGAACCGTCAGAAATGAAGATTTCGGAAGCGTCTACTTCGCATCCTCTCGCTTGGAAGTCGTTAGTGGCGATTTTCTCTCTTAACCAAGCATAACCTTGTTCGGGGCCATATCCTTTAAATGTGTTGCGATCGCCCATTTCTTCCACAGCTTTAATCATAGCTGTGCGGCAAGCTTCTGGTAAAGGTTCGGTAACATCACCAATACCTAAGCGAATAATTTTCGCATCAGGATTAGCTTCAGCAAAAGCATTGACTCGTCGCGCAATTTCGGGAAATAGATATCCAGCTTTCAGCTTCAGGTAGTTGTCGTTGATGGTTGCCATGTTAAATTGCAAAAAACGCCCTAAAATAGCTTACTGCTAATCTAGATAATTATTTCCCTTCCGCCTTCTTACAGTAAATATTACCCGATCGGGTGAATCTTATGGATGAAGTAGCAAAAATTGCAATTTTGCGAGAATATAGTTAAGTGGCGATACAAGCTTTATGCCTGTGTCTCCCAAAAAACTATGCTGTGTTTCCCCACCCTTAGCAGTGGGGTTTCCTATTTTTTCCAGGGTAATTTTGTTCCCATTTCTGTCATCGCTGAAAAAATTAGATATATTACTAGCAAACCAACTCCACCAAAAAAAGCTAACAAGTCACGATCCATATTGTTTTTAATTAACGCTTTAAGTAATAATAACGCAAGTTGTTAGTTATATTCCGTAGGGTACGTCAGACACCACAATTTTGGTAAATCACAATAATTTTATGATTCTGAAGCACCCTACAAATTAAAATCGCTAATTGAGGTGGTGTGATGCGAAAGCTTTATTTTTTAGTTCCGGGAACCAAAGGAAAATTTGCTTGTGGTGGACTTTGGGCAGAATTAAAAACCGTGAAGTTAGCCCAACAAATATGTGATGCTAATGTTGTTACTTATCGGCAAAGAGAGAAAGACCAACTTTTTATTGATGATGTACTAAAAACTCCAAATTTAGATAAGGCGATTTTTGTAATTAGTTGGGGTTTTGATGTCCCAAAACTTATCACTAAGCTTAAAGGTCATAACTTAATTTATCATGCTCACAGTGCAGGTTATGGTTTTAGCATTCCGGCAAATATTCCAATTATTACTGTCAGCAGAAATACTTTAGGATATTGGGGGCAAAAGTCTCCTCATTCGCTAATCTACTATTTACCTAATCAAATTTCTGATGAGTTTATCAACTTAAATTTGTCACGCGATATTGATGTTTTGGTGCAAGCGAGGAAATCTTCGACTTACTTAATTAAAGAGTTAATACCCGCTTTAAAAAAGCATTGCAAAGTAGAAGTTATTGAGTCTTATGTGGAAGATTTGCCAGGGGTGTTTAATCGATCGCAAGTTTATTTATATGACTCTGCGGAATACTGGGCGCAACAAGGAGTAAGTGAGGGTTTTGGTTTACAACCGATGGAGGCGCTTGCTTGCGGTTGTGAGGTTTTTTCCAGTGTGAATGGTGGGCTTTCTGATTATTTAGACCCTGGTTTTAATTGTCATAAAATTGCTGGATACTCAAAGGAATTTGATGTACAAAGGATTTTAAATGTAGTAAAAGCTTCAACAACTATTACATTACCGGAACAGTTTTTTGCTGAGTATAGAACCGAAAATATTGTTAAGCGTTTACAGGTGATTTTAGGCGAAGTCAACGATTTTTTTGACCAAAAACGGGATTTTACAAGTGAAATTAAAGATTTAACTAAAATGCGAATTTACAGACTTAAAGCACAAAGTTTGATGAATAAAGTGTTAAAAAGGATACGAGGTTAAAAGAATGGCTTGGAGTGGCTACAATTTAGAAAAGGATCAGTTAAGAAGTGAAATTTGGGCTTTACTGAAACAGGAAAAAGCTTCAATTTGCGATCCTTTTGGTCATATTCCTAATTTTGTGGGTGCGGAAAGTGCGGCGAAAAAGCTGGCGGAGTTACCAATTTGGCAAGAAGCAAAAACTATTAAATGTAATCCTGATTCACCTCAAGTTACGGTAAGATTACAAGCGTTGAAAAATGGGAAACGTTTGTATATGGCGGTTCCTAAATTAACAAATACTCGCTGTTTTGTAGAATTGACGGCGGAAATTTTGGGTCAGAATAATGTAGAATTGAAGGAAGGTGCGATCGCACGTCAAGCACTAAAATTTGGTAAGTTAGTAACTTTTGCAGAAATGCAACCAATTGATTTAGTAATGGTAGGTTGTGTTGCTGTCACACGCAATGGTGGACGCACTGGAAAAGGTGCAGGATTTGCAGATTTGGAACTGGCGATGTTAAAAACTTTTGGATTAATCGAGTCAAATACTCCCATTGTTACTACAGTACATCCATTACAAATTGTCCCAGATTCCTGCTTACCAATGCAAGCTCATGATTGGTCACTTAACTGGATTGTTACACCTTTTGAAGTAATCGAAACTAATTCTAACTATCCTCGTCCCACAGGGTTAAATTGGGATAATGTTCGTTCCGATCAATATCAGAAAATACCAATTTTGAAGAAGTTAAAAGAGCAGTTTACAATTAAAAATACAACAGTTATTTGATTTTACCAATCGCTATGCAATTTTTTATAGTGAGTTTCTTTATTCTTTAAAAAAATACCCAAAGAAGATAGAACTTTTTTAGTATTGGACAAATCACCCACTAATCTTTTGACAGGTAAGGGCGATTCTTTTATCAGCGTGGGAATCGCAACTATATTTTCTAATAATAGTTGTTCGGGCTGTTCGTAAACGTCTATCACTTCTAATTCATAGTTATCGGCAAAATATTTTTCAGCAATTCTTTGCAGGTTTTTTACAGCCCGAACGGAATTAGGTGTAGTTCCAGCAATGTACAAACGAAAACAGTATCGCTCATTGATCATCGGTTTTAATACAGGTTTATTAAATATTTTCGTTAATTTTGTAACATCTTCTTTTTCCATAAATTTTCCCTAAGTTTAGTTTTAAAGTGGTGACTTTATTACCTATCTCTGCCATATTTTCCTCATAAAAAAAAGCTCTAAATAGGCTCTACTTAGTTAGTTTACCCATTCAGGCTGAGAAACTAACTAATCTACATCAGCTTGCCGCAAATCCGCCACTTTTCTTTCCTCTTGGAGGATAACATCCTGATATAGATTTTCTTGTTCAATCATTAATTGAAACTCTTCTTTTTCGTTTTCTAATTGTGTTTGTAAAGCTTCGATTTGCGATCGCACTAATGCTTGTTTTCTTTCCAACTCGCGCCGTTTGCGTTCAAATTCTTGCTGACGAACTAAGCTAGCAGCTTTTTCTTTTGCTTCTTGCACATTTCGTGCTGTACCAGTCAGCACAGTTCCCTGTCCTAAATAAACATCTTTTAATTCTATACCTTGATTTGTCAGCACGAATTCTCGCACCTGATTAGAATGTTCCATTCCGCGAGACTTTAATACATATAAAACTCTGTTGCGTTCTCCACTATTTTCTGTAACTCGCAATTCTAACCATGTATCCATCAATGATGAAATGCCAATTTCTGTATGTTCTAATGAACTACTACCCGCGATCAAATTTGTTAGCATAACCGTAATTTGTTGACTCTTTAAAGAATCAATCAACCGCATGAAAAATGATTTAGACTGAAGTAAATTATCGCCGATAACTAAATTACTCATTGGGTCAACAATCACCACAGTAGGCTGAAATTCATTAATTAAATTATTAATTTGGATTAAGTGCATTTCCAAACCAAAAGCCGTCGGGCGTACTGCCTGAAACTTAAGCAAACCTTTCTGGACAAAGGGATGTAAATCTAATCCTACTGACAACATATTGCGGAGAATTTGTTGAGGTGCTTCTTCAAAAGCTAAGTATAAACAAGGTTCACCGCGAAGACAGGTTTCTTGAGCAAAATGAGCCGAAATTGTACTTTTTCCAGTACCCGCTGTACCTGTTATTAAAATACTACTACCTCGAAAATATCCTTGACCTCCTAACATTGTATCGAGGCGAGGTATGCCTGTACTGATCCGTTCGGTAGAAATTTTGTGGTCTAATCCTACTGAGGTAATAGGTAATACCGAAATACCTTTTTGGTTAATTAAAAATGGATATTCGTTAGTACCGTGACTAGAACCACGATATTTAATAATCTGTAAACGTCGAGTAGAAATTTCATTTTGGATGCGTTGATCTAAACGAATCACACAATCAGCAACATACTCTTCTAACCCATGTCTTGTGAGAGTATTTTCGCCTTTTTCTCCGGTAATTATTGCTGTGACACCTTTGCTTTTTAACCAGCGAAATAAACGTTGTAATTCCGATCTAACTATTGTGTCATTGGACAAACCAACAAATAATGTTTCTATTGTATCTAAGACAATTCTTTTGGCTGCGATCGCATTAATTAAGTGTTCTAATCTAATAAATAAAGCTTCAAGATTATAATCTCCTGTTTCTTCTATTTCATAAGGATCGATATGAATGTGACTGATTAAAAACTTTTTCTGGGCAATTAATTGATTTAAATTCCAGCCTAAAGAACGGACATTTTGGATCAGTTCTTCGGGTGTTTCTTCAAAAGAGACGAACACGCCCGGTTCTGAGTAGGAAATGGCACCAGAAACCAAGAAATTAAGCCCAATTAAAGTTTTACCACTCCCCGCTGTTCCACATACCAAGGTTGGTCTTCCTTGGGGTAAACCACCGCCTGTAATCTCATCTAATCCCTGAATTCCAGTAGGAGATTTAGGCAACTGATTATTATCTGATGCAGTAGTTTCACTGTCTAATAGCATAGAATCGAAAATTTGACTATATGAAATCTTAAAGCGAATTGTTATTCTTTCTAATTTATAGCAATTTAAATTCAAGTTGTGGTATTGATTAGCAGTCTCAGGTATTTATAATTATTCAATACCACTGTTTAGTTTTGTCTGAATCATCAGCTTAAGTTCGCCTATATAAGGAGGTTGATTTTATCGACACTGGTCTTTTAATTGGTTACTTTTCAGCAATATGGTATAAACTATTCAATCATAAGAAAGTTAATTTTGTGAGGATACTTAACAATGCGAGTAATGATTTTATATGCTTCACTAGGAATGGGGCATATTAGTGCTGCTAACGCTTTAAGTCAGGCTTTCTCTTGCTTTCCTGGGATAGAAGTGCTGAGTGAAGATGCTTTGGCTTATGCTAGTTCAGTTTATCGCAATGCTGTTATTCAAGCTTACAAAAATTCTAGCGAAAAAGTACCACAACTTTACAAAGCTCTATATGAAGGAAGTGATATATCTGATTTAGAAAGGTCTTTAGATAGTAATTTAGCTTGGGCAAAATTAGAACTTCCTTTCTTTAGACGTTTGGGAAGATTGATTAGGGAAACAGCGCCAGATTCGATCGTCTGCGTGCAACAAATTCCCAGCCGACTGCTACAATTATTAGAACCGGAAGACCAAGTAAGTAAACCACAATATGTCGTTGTGACTGATTTAATTGCTCATAGCACCTGGTTAAATTATGGTGTAGATGGTTATTTTTTACCGAACGATTTGAGCGCCAATATTCTTAAACAACGGGGTGTCAATCCGTCACTTATTCATATTACCGGAATTCCGGTTAAACTAGAGATTAGTAAGCCAAAATCTAAAGCAGAAGTGCGATCGCGTCATCATTTACCCCAAGATTTATCGGTAGTTACGTTATTTGGCGGAGGGTTGAATAGTCGCAGAGTTTATGCGATCGTTTCCTCTTTGTTAGAAACTCTGAGTTCCGCTATGATTGTAGTAGTGGCTGGCAGAAATGAAGACTTGCTAGACACTTTAACAGATTTAACAGATAGCCCTCATGTGAGATTACGTAAATTAAGCACAATTGACTATGTAGATGACTTAATTGTAGCTAGCGATCTAATTATTACCAAAGCCGGAGGATTGATTACCAGCGAAATTTTGGCAAGGGGAACACCAACCATTATTGTAGATCCAATTCCCGGTCAAGAAGAACAAAATGCTGATGTAATTACTGCCGCTGGTGCTGGAGTCCAATTAAGATTATTAGAAATGGTAGCCCCAGCAGTCAAGTATCTTTTAAATCACCCAGAAAGGCTAACTCAAATGCGTCAATCCGCATTGGAATTAGGCAAACCTCGTGCAGCTTTAAACATAGCTGAACATATTTTATCAGATTGGCGATCGCGTACCAAAATGTTACAACCTAGCAAGATTTAAAACTATGTCAAATTCTCTAAATATTACTACAAAAAACCAGAAAGATGCAGCTTTTCTTTGGGGAGTTGCCACATCAGGTTATCAAAGCGAAGGCGGTTACAATGGTTTTTCCCAACCCCAAAATAATTGGACATTCTGGGAAAAGCAAGGTAAAGTAATGCCAACAAAAGATGCTACAGAATTTTGGCATCGCTACCAAGAAGACTTTAAAACCTGTCAAAAGTTAGGTTTAAATTCTTTCCGCTTAGGCTTAGAATGGGCGAGAATTCAACCTTCTACTAGCCCTGAAACTGCCCCTGCGCCTGCCTTTGACACCGATGTTTTAGATGCTTATACGTCAATAATTGCTGCTTGTTATCAACATAATTTAGAACCAATTGTTACCTTACATCATTTTACCCATCCAGCATGGCTAGGTTTAGATGCTTGGTTATCAACAGATACAATTGAGTGTTTTGTAGAATATGTTCGAGTGACGATCGCTCACATAAATCGCCGCTTAACTGATTACTATCAACTGCCGCCAATTAAGTGGTTTATTACCATAAATGAACCAAATATTTTACTATCCAATACCTATTTAAGCGGTCAATTTCCCGCAGGTTCCGCTATGGGAATTGGGGCAATGATGAAAGGTTACAATCACATTTTAGCGGCTCATGTGCGGGCTTATAATGTAATTCATGACCTTTATGCTGCTGAAGGTTGGCTAACGCCCCAAGTTACTCTTAATACTTATTGTAGCGATTTGTATTGGTCAGAAAAGGTAATTTGGGATTTAATGAATCATCAAAATGTAGGAATTAAAACTCAAGATTTACCAGACTACATTGTTAATAATGCCCAACACTTAGACCGCACTTTAAGTCAGGCAAAGTTGCCTTTTCGTCGCAACTTACCTTATTTTCTAGGCAAATTAGTTCATCAGATATCCAATAAATTAGGATATCGAATTTTCGATCCCAAAAATTTGGATGTTTATCTACAAGAGTTGGCGAAATCTGCGCGATCGCAAATCTTCGACTACCTAGCTATTGACTATTACGATCCCTTTCTGGCGCACATCTTTCGACTACCAGATTTCTCTGATTTTGAATTTGAAACCAAAGATTTTCGCGGTTGGTTAATGAGTGGAATTACTAGTAAATGGTGGGATTGGCGATCGCTACCAGAAGGATTACACTTTTTCTGCAAATATTATACCGAAACATTAGGTTATCCAATTATGATTGCCGAAAATGGCATGGCATTACGTCGCAAACCTGACAATAGTCTTTCTAGTTATCGTCGCGATCAAATTAAACGCAGTGACTTTTTAAAAGCACACATTCACCAAATCAAAAGATTATTAAATGAAAATGTGCCTGTAATTGGTTATATGCACTGGTCATTAACTGATAATTATGAATGGGGTTCTTATACACCTCGGTTTGGACTTTTTAGTATTGATTTTGCTAAGAATAGCGATCGCATAATTGAAGACCATTTAGGCGATCGACCTTCGGAAACTTACGCCCAATTAATTCAAGAAATTGGTTCTCCTAGCATTTCTCTAAAAAGTTGAGCCAAATTCTAATTAATCTGAAGTCCCCCTTCTTAATTCGATCCCCCCTAACCCCCCTTAAAAAGGGGGGAACCAAATTCAAAGTCCCCCTTAAAAAGGGGGGAACCGGATTCAAAGTCCCCCTTATTAAGGGGGATTTAGGGGGATCTTATCTGTCGCAAAAATTGTTGAAACTGCTATAAAAGATTTTATTTACTCCACCATTTCCACCATTCCCACCATTTCTAATTACCTGTAATTTCTTGCAGTTTAGCTTCAGCATATTCACTTTTGTTATGACTTTAGAAACCCAGTTTTTTGTTCTTAACCTAATTAGGGCGGGTTTTGTTGAAAGATTGTTTGTGAGATGGAAATGTTATCTGCTAAACCCGCCCCTACAAAAATCACGAAATTATATTTGTTTATACAAACGATCGATCCAAATGTGTAGGGGCGGGTTTAGCCAAAAGTTTGGAATACCCAGGAATAAGATTCAAATCAAAACCCGCCCATCCCAAGCATCTGTAACAAACAATTAGATAATCAATAAGAAACCGAGTTTTTATTTACTCTAATTTTTGTTTAATGATTTCCGGTTTTTCTCGGAAACCAACTAATACTGCTGTGCCATTTTTAACAAACAAAGGTCTTTTAAGTAACATCGCATCTTTAGCAAAAGCATCAATCCATTGTTCGTCTGTCCAAGTTTGTTTTACTTCCCCCAATGCGCGGTAAGATTGTCCTGATGTGTTTCGCATTGGTTTTGATCCAAGCGTTTGCACCCAGCTTTCAATTATCTGGCGAGAGGGAGGATTTTCTTTTGTATTAATGAAATCATATTTAATATTATTATCAGATAGCCATTGCAGAGCTTTCTTGCAAGTGCCGCAGTTAGGAATGCCGTAAATTTGAATCGTCATGGTGTTGATTACCGAAATTTTGGGAGAGTTTACCGAAATAGAGATTTTTATTTAATCATCTAGAATTATTAAGTGTAACTCCTAATTTTAATAATCTCAATCCTTGATTTTGAGACAAAATGGAGTCGTCAACTAATCACGGTTTTGATGCCAATGACAGAACCAAACGATACTAATTTACCATCAGATGATTCTCAGCAATTGAATCAACCAACTGCTAACATTACCAAACAGCCAGTTGATGAATCTTGGCAAGGTCGTATTGCTGAGGTTTGGAACAATACTAGTAATAATTTGAATGAGTTTAAAAAACTCCTACCTGTTGAGCCTGTGGCACAAAAAATTGTAGAATTGTTTAGTGTCAGCGAGTCTCAAGTAGCAGAAATTCTGGCAACTGTTCAGGCGGAATTACCGACAACAGAAGCTTTGTTAATTGGTAAACCGCAAGCGGGAAAAAGTTCGATCGTTCGCGGACTAACAGGCGTTTCTGCGGAAATTGTTGGTCAAGGTTTTCGTCCTCACACCCAAAATACTCAACGTTATGTTTATCCTTCCAATGATTTGCCGTTGCTGGTTTTTACTGATACGGTAGGTTTGGGAGATGTTAATCAGAATACACAGGGAATTATTGATGAATTAATTGGAGATTTACAAAAAACAAATCGCGCCAAAATTTTAATTCTGACTGTTAAAAGTAATGATTTTGCTACTGATACTTTACGCCAAATCGCAGAAGAATTGCGGAAAAAGTATCCCGATATTCCCTGTGTGTTGGCGGTAACTTGTTTGCATGAAGTTTACCCGCCTGGTACAGATAATCATCCGAGTTATCCGCCTGATTTTGAGGAAGTTAATCGCACATTTACGGCGTTAAAAAATGCTTTTTCGGGTTTGTACGATCGCGCAATCCAAATCGACTTCACTCTAGAAGAAGATGGTTACACTCCCGTATTTTACGGTTTAGAAGCGTTGAGAGATGCTTTAGCAGATTTACTCCCAGAAGCTGAAGCTAACGCGATTTATCAATTATTAGATCGAGAAGAAACTGGCAGAAAACTAGGTAATCTTTATCGAGATGTGGGACGGCGTTATATAACGGCATTTTCGATTATGGCTGCTACTTTAGCCGCAGTACCTTTGCCATTTGCTACCATGCCTGTATTAACGGCTTTGCAAGTTTCAATGGTAACTTTATTAGGAAATTTGTATGGGCAAACTATCACCCCATCCCAAGCAGGTGGGATTGTAAGTGCGATCGCAGGTGGATTTTTAGCGCAAGCGATCGGACGAGAATTAGTTAAATTTATCCCCATTTTTGGTAGCGTCATTGCTGCATCTTGGGCAGCTGCTTATACTTGGGCTTTAGGTGAAGCTGCTTGTGTTTATTTCGGAGATTTAATCGGTGGGAAAAAACCCGATCCTAAGAAGATTCAAAATGTCATGAAAGAGTCTTTTAAAGCAGCAAAAGAAAGGTTTAAAGGAATTAATAGTTAATCAGTCCGTTGTAAGGACTTCAGTCCTTTTCTTACGACTGAAGTCGTCACAACGAACAGTTTGTTGTAAGGACTTTAGTCCTTCTTTTTGACAAAGAAACGACTGAAGTCGTCACAACGGACGATTATTTTAAGCGGCGATTACTTCTTGAAACACGACAAACATACTCTTTTTCGCTCCACAAATTGGACAATGCCAATCTTCTGGAATCTCAGCAAAAGGAGTTCCGGGAGCAATTCCTGAATCAGGATCGCCTTCCACAGGATCGTAAATCATCGAACATTGGCGACAAATCCATTTTTGCATAGCCGGATCTTCGCTTGCAGATCTGGGGAAAGCAGCTTTACCATCCAAAGCACCCAACGCTTCGGTGTATTGTTGGGCGTGGTGTTGCTCAATGTGCGTTAACAAACCAAAATTTTTGGCTGCGGTTTGGAACATGGTAGCGTGTTCTTTAGATTCCTCTGTCTGTGCGGTGAACTCGGCGACAGCATCACTATCTTTATCAGCTTTGGCTTCTGCCGCAAAACCGGGATACATGGTAGTGTATTCGTAAGTTTCTCCTTCGATCGCCAGTTCTAGACAACGAGCAGCGATCGCTTTTTTTTCCTCCTCACTCAGTTTAGCTGGATCGTCCACAATTAATTCAGGATGCAACAAGCGAAAATGTGCAAAAGCGTGTTCTGTCTCTTGATTCGCTGTTTCTTTGAATAACTTTGACAGTTCACTCATCCCTAGTTTCCGAGTCACTTCCGCAAAAAACAAATATTTGCGATTCGCCATTGACTCGCCACCAAAAGCAGCTTCTAAGTTTTTAGCAGTGTTCGACTGTGAAAGATCCATTAATGTCTCCTCAAATTCCCTAAGATCGATCGCGCAATTAAGTATTTAACGCAAGTTGCTAGTTATTAATTCTTTCGGAGTTCCCCCCTTGAGTAAGGGGGGCTAGGGGGGATCTAACGCTGTGATTACTGGGTTTTGATCCCCCCAACCCCCCTTATCAAGGGGGGCTAAGAAAGAGCCAGACTTGTAACTAGCAACTTGAGTTATTTAATCAAGTTAATCAGTTGTAGGATGCGTCACTTATTACAGTTTTGGCGATAATCGCTAATTTCAACACAATGACACACTTGGGTTATATGATAAATCGAAGTAGGGAAAAATGCCAGAATTACTTGAATAGATTCGCCACGCTAGGTTTAGTTACTTTCCCCATCGCATTCCGAGGTAACTCTTCAACCACCATAATTTTACTAGGAACTTTGTAAGTAGCTAATCGTTCTTTCGCCCAATTTCTGAGAGTTTCTAAACTTAGATCGCTACCCGATTTTAATACCAAAGCTGCACAAACTCGCTCACCCCATTCGGCATCTTCCACTCCCACAACTGCACAATCTTGAATTTCTGGATGAGTGCGTAAAACTTCCTCAATTTCCAATGCCGAAACTTTATAACCGCCAGTTTTGATAATATCAACACTCATCCGCCCCAAAATTCGATAATTATCGTTTTCTACTATTGCAAAATCCCCTGTACAAAACCAACCATCGCGAAATGCTTTAATAGTAGCTTCTGGTTTTTGCCAATATTCCAGAAAAACTGTTGCGCCTTTAACTTGAATTTCTCCCGGAGTTCCCGGAGTTACTAATTCCCCACTTTCATCTACTAATCTAACTTCCACTTGCGGCAAAGGTTTTCCCACATATCCCGCGAATCTTTCACCGTGCAAAGGGTTAGATAAAGCCATGCCAATTTCGGTCATTCCGTAGCGTTCCAAGAGAAAATGACCGCTAATATTTTGCCATTTTTCTAATACTTGAACAGGTAAAGCTGCTGAGCCGGAAACCATTAACCGCATTTTAGCGCAACCAGCGGAGATTCTTTTTTGTCGATCGCCATCTGCCTTTTCCCAAGCTGCAATTAATTTAACATAAATCGTCGGTACAGCCATAAATAAAGTTAAGTCACCTTGACTAATGCGATCGCAAACAACTTCCGCATCAAACTTAGGTAAAATATGACATTGAGCCCCACTCCACAAAGCACAAGTTAGGACGTTAATAATGCCATGAATATGATGTAAAGGTAAGACGTGCAAAATGCGATCGTCCTTTGTCCATCCCCAAGCAGAAATTAAACTTGTTACTTGCGCTTGAATATTTTGATGTGTGGTAACAACACCCTTGGGTTTTCCAGTTGTACCGCTAGTATAAAGGATTAAAGCTCGTCTGGTAAGCTCAATTTTTGGCAGCAAACTAACTTGTTCGGGAAGAGTTTCGGAAGTTAGAATAAATCTGATATTTCTCTCTTCAGCTATAGGAAGCAATTGATTTTCAAAACTCGGATGTGCAACAATAATTGATGCACCTGAATCGGAAATAACATAATCTAACTCAGGTTTTGGATGAGAAACACACAAAGGTACAGCGATTCCCCCCGCACGCCAAATCCCCCATTGTGTAGCGACATATTGAAATCCCGAAGGTATGAGAAAAGCAACTCGCTGTTCTTGCAAATCTTCTATATTATCTAAAAGTTTAGTAGCAATTTTAGCCGAAGTTTGAAGTAAATCCTGATAGGTAAAAGTTCCTTCAGTGGCGACAATTGCAGTTTTGGTTGGGTTTTGTTGGGCGCGATCGATCAATGGGAGATTCACGTTAGTTAATTAATTTATGCTGGTTATTGCAAGAATACCATTGCTTATAGATCTAAAACCGTTGGGTTCATTGGGATTTTCAGGATGCTGGAAGCGCTGCAAGGTATTCATTAGCTTTAATGAATACCTTGCGTGTTGTATCTTCATAGTCCATCCGAATTTTTTTATTTTCATCATCTAGTAAACCAGTTACAGGTTTAATCACCCGCTCAGTTTTTGTGCGAACATCATCTGCTGGTATTGCAAAAAAATGGAAATTAGGAAACTTAACAGACAGATCGGGTACTAATGAGTTACGATTTCCATCTAGAATACCAACCACGCGAGTGAAACCCAAATCTTTTAAAACATTTGCGACTTTTTCCATATTGTCAGCACCTCCCACACCCCAACCGAAGAAAGTTCCGCTCAAGTGTACATTGATTTGTTCTTGCACAATTTGGTAGAAAATAACATCTTCCTGTCCTTCGACCAAGATAACCTTGTCCTCAAGAAAAAACACTTCTTGAGCGTTTAGTCCAAAGATGTGGGGGTTATTGTAGTTTCGCAAAAGTTTGGAAATTCCTTTTGCGGAAGATTTCGATAACTGTGAAATTGTTGACTCACCATCCTTTAGGTAAATACGTGCTACTGTTGCACCATTTTCCAGTGCCTCAAGATTTAAGAAGTAGGGGGAATGAGTAGATAAGATAATTTGACGATCCCTTGCGTACTCTGTGAAAAGAGTTGCTAATCTACGCTGTAATGATGGATGTAGTGACAACTCCGGTTCATCAATGACTATTGCATCACCAGGATTTGAATCATATAAAGCATCAATGATATAGAAAAGACTTACTAGCCCTTCACCAAGTCCTTCACTACTGTGCGAAGCATCCCCAGCCTTTATCTTCAGAAAATACGGTCCATTATCCATCTGATCGATTGTCCAATCGGGTACTCGATCAAGCACCCTCGCCAATATTTTATTGAATTCTTCTTTATTGTTTAGGGCTGTGAACAGTCGATACGCAAACTGATCGATAGTAGATGTACGAATAGAAGGAAATCCTATGTTCCTCATATACTCGCTGCGTTTAACTTCAGAGCGACTGAAATATGGGTTGAATGTACGCCGTGATGGTAAAACCAAAACCTTACTTAAATCTACTGCTGACAAGTGGGGACATAGTTCTGTTTCACTTGAACCAGAATCTACACTATGAAGCTCGATTAAATTTTCATTTTCATCTCTGATAATTATTTGCACCATATCACCAGCTTTTCGATTTCGTCTTCCTTGAGTAAAGCTAGGACTCTGCTGGTATTGCTGGGCTATAGTTAAAGCGCGGAGTGCTTCAATTACTGTTGACTTTCCTGTATTATTCGCTCCCACTAAAATTGTAAGACCGCTACCTAATCCCTGTCCTGCATAAGCAAATTGAATAGATTGAGTTGTAGCAAATCCCCGTAAGCCTTTGATTTCAATTATTTTTAACATTATTTCCTTCTACACTGATTCTAAATGAGTAACTGGAATCTGTTCTGTTCTTTCAGGTTTTTTCGCCCCAGTTGCAACAGCATGAACAGCATGAAGAATATCAGCTGAATAATAGCGATTGCCGCAATTATCGCAAATACCAATTGTGACATCTTCCAAAATAACAAACCCATCTCTATGTTTAAATGCCTCGCGCTTCACAATTCGAGGTTGAACGGTTCCTTCGCAATATTCACATTGATATCCGTACATATACTTTAACCCTCAAACTCGGTGACTTCGTAAACAGTGATGATGAGATAACGTCCATTACTGGCAAAACGTCCAACTACTCCAACAGGTGTTTGTCTATCCAATGCAGTCCCCACTACTATATATTTTGTTCCTCTTGGGTCGTCTTTTTCAACCCGCGTAATTTGACCATTTAAAATAGCCTCCTCCACATCTAAGATAGTCAGCATATCCTCTGCCATTTCTTCCATCGCATGGGCTGACATATCATATTCACCAAATCTAATTTTCTCTCTGATGCGGTCAATATCGTTGCGAGACACTTTCTATTTCTATTTCAGATGACATCTAACCAATAATATCAATTATGCGATCGCCACAATCAGCTTTTTATTCTGTCATTTGTACACCACTGTTGGGTAGCTGACGTTGGGCTACCTGGATCAACAATCTCAATGCGTTATTCACAGCTTCATCATTAGGAAAAGCTTGGGCAACATCAGGTTCTAGAAGTACTAAGTTCGTCCCTGATTGATATTGATCGGCATATTTTCCTCTAACTCCTCCTTGCATTTGAGCAAAGTCGTATTCAGGACATAATTCGTCTTCCATTTCGTTTTTAAACTCCTTCTTCTGCAAACCTCTCACTCTTTCAACCAATCTTTCGGCGGATTTGGCGGACACCAAAACAAATTTTTACTAGTCACTCCCAACGATTCAATAATTTCTCGCATTAGATCTGTGCAATACATCCAATATCCTAAATCATCATACATTTTATCTGGATTGAACTCCAAATTATAATGCAGCACATTAGGAATTCCGGCAAATTCATCGGAAGATTGGGGAGAAATTAACAAAACTCGGAAAGGTTTTCCTTGACATTTTGCTGTCAACTTATCCACCAAATTGAGTACATAACCGCGATTAGTAATTCCTGTGCGAATAAACAACACTTCATCACATTTTTTTAGGGTATACCAAAAGCGTTCTGAACGTGCCGAATAACGCACACGCATTCTTTCATAAACGGGAGACATATCATTTAATGGATCGTCTGTTTCTTCTACTTCGTGGGCGAAAGATAAACCCGACCATTTGCCGTGATAAATTCTCCTTTCGTCATGATTGTAATGTAGAAATTCAGGATTCCACATATCAGAAAATCCATTTTCAATCATGTCTGCTACATCACCAAGATTGGTGCTTCGTGTTAGGTCGAAGGGAAAAGCTGGCCCGTCATATTCCATTTTGTATAACAACATTCTGGCAGCACATCGATCGCCTAACGGAAGAATCGCCACTCGGCTAATATCTGTTAATTTACACTTGTATTGAAAAATTACTGATGATTTAGCTGGTACTTTAATTCGGCTTTCCAGTCCATCTTTGCCAATCATCATAGTGCGAAAAGGTTGATTTGGTTCCATTAAATCTTCATAAACACCCTCTGGCATTTGTTTCAGGGCGTTGCGTACTTCCTTCCACATTGGGTGGATGTTATATTCGTGGTCTGATTCGTTGATTATTCGCAGAGTAGTATCGCTTTCTTTCCATAATCCCAAAAGTTCGTCGTAGTGTAAAACTTGTGCGGATTTTGGCGAAAATAAATTGAAAGCGGCGCTATATTCAATGTCCGCGCCAGGAGGAATATTGACACTGGTTTCGATCGCACCATCCTCTCGCACCCAAAAGTAGGGAAGTGTATCTTTTTCCACCTTTTTGCTAATATAAATCCCAGGTATTAATCCCGCTTTACTTTGAATATGTGCTTGTAATTCTTCCCAATAGGTTGCGATCGTATAAGTATTTTTTGCCGTATTAATAACTCGCAAACTCTTCTCTTCTTGACAAGCAAAAACATGGAAACCTAAATTATCACGATAAATTGGTAATTCCTGCTTTTGAGTAGAAAATTGCTTCGCTTGAGTTAATTTGTTTCTATTGATGTCGAATAAGCGCAGATCGATCGCCTCAGACATCAAACGATGCCCTAAACTATTAGGATGAGCCGCATCGGACGAAATCCCAGGTTTCCAACGCCCCGCCCCATCATCAAGTACATCAAGCCAATCTAACACCGGAACGCCCCAACTCAGCATTCGATGGTGCGTATCTCGCAACAGCCAATTATGTTCTGCATAGTAATCCCCATTTGGGTATAATCCAGCTAAAATCGGCATTGCTCCCAATTCCTTGGTCATTTTGACAAGTTGCTGCAATCCCCTTTCAAAACGGCGTTGTACCACCCGTCTTTGCTGAGGCGGACAATAAGCCAACCCCTCATTACCCAGAGAAAGGGCAATAATCACCATATCCGGTTGTTCTGGCGCAACTACCAAAGGAAATCTGTCGATCGTCCTGCTGACATTAGCCCCCACTTCTGATACATTCACCAGTATGTGACCGTATTTTTCCTGCAATGCTTGTGACAAATGCCAAGCCCAACCGCGTAACAACCAGGAATTGCAACCCAAGGCTACAGAACTGCCTATAACCGCAATTTTTAGACCTTCATTTCCTTTAATAACTGGTTTTTGGGCAACAGGTTCTTGAAAATATCCGTAGGGAAAATGCCGCAACCAGCCAAACCAACCATCTTCTACAATAATTGGGGATGGTGGTAGGTCAGATTCGATCGGTATCCAACGATTCTCGCCCCAAGCTTCCCATTGGACACTACCATTTGCACTAAATCGCACATACTTGTATTGAATGTTTTGATTATCGGGTGACTCCAACAACAAAGGTGTCTTGATTTCAATTTCCGTCCACCACAAAGGGTAACTTTCGCCACTGGTATGTAGAGGTACACACTTATTTATATCCCACATTCCTAACTCAGGAGTCGAACCGACAAGTGCTATGAATTCTCCCCTTTGCGTGTGCGCCCTTACCTGGAACCGATACATATAATATCTCTTGTTGTGTTTAAAAATACTCTGCTAGACAGAAAGGATAATTAATTTAAAGAGAAAAAGCAAACTGGATATCCGCGATCGAAGTTTGCAAAGTTGGCACTGAGACTATCACACTTACCCATAAACGTCTGTCTTGCAGCACACCAAAAAATTGATAATAATATTTTGAGCTTCTTCTCTCTTCTTCCCTGCCCCCTGC
>NZ_JADEWG010000288.1 GCF_015207735.1 [Phormidium] sp. LEGE 05292 | reverse complement strand
CGTCTCTTAACAAAGGGGACTGGGGACAAGAGGACAAGGGGACAAGGGGACAAGGAGAAGTTGATTAACTTAAAACTCCTCCTAACTTAAAACTCAAAACTCAAAACTCAAAACTTCCCCAATCCCCAATTCCCAAGATTTATTACTATTTTCTAAAAAAGATGTTTATCTGGAAGCTTGTTGGGGAACTTTAAGAATAGCTATAAGCCATCAGGCAACAGCTAAGTAAATTTCACGTTAATCTAAATTATGCGGGTAGCAGTTGGAATGGTAAGCCCTGAAAACAATCTATTTTTAGGTTTGAATGGTGTAACACCTCAAGCAATAGAAGCACAACGCCTCGTAGCTTTAGCAGAATCTGGACTACTGCAAGCAGAAAATATTCCGATTTTCGATGAGGCGACACAGACAGCAGCCCATTTCCTAGATGCACCAATCTGCATCTTAGGCATTATGGACAGAGATCGGCAAGTTTTCAAGTCTGCTGTTGGTTTATCACGCTTGGGTTTAATGAATCAGCTGGCAGCATCTCGTCAGTTGTCGCGCTCAGAATCTTTTTGTACTCATGTGGTAGAGAGCCAAAGAGTTTTGGTAATTAATGATGCTACCACCGATCCAGATTTTGCTAAAAGTTTCTTGGCGTTGCATTACGGTATCCGCGCCTATTTGGGAGTACCACTATTAATCACCAGCGGACATTGCTTGGGTACTTTAGCAGTAATGGATAGAGTAGCACGTAACTTTTCTAGCAAGGATATCGAGTTTTTAGAACTCATGGCTCGCTGGATCATGAGTGAGTTTGAGCGGAGTCGCTTGCAATCTAGTGCTGAACCTCCGGGAGTGATGGTTAATTTAAACACCCAAGTCATTTCTCCTTCCCAAGCTGGTAAAGATTTAGCGGCTAATCAAATTCAAGTCAAATTGTTAGGACAAATTACTCAAGAACTCAGAACACCCCTAACTTCGGTTTTGGGAATGGCTAGCGTTTTGGGTAGAGAAATTTATGGCCCTTTGACGAAAAAACAACGAGAATATTTAGAGATTATCCAAAACAGCGGTCAATATTTACTGTCTTTGGTTAACGAAATTTTGGCTTTGGGAGAACTAAATACTGAAGATCCGAAACTGAATCTTTTGGCAACGGATATTGAAATGCTCTGTCAACAGGCTAGCAATTCTTTGGAGGAGGCGGCTAATCGCAGAGGTCAAAAGGTTCGGGTTTCTGTGGAACCGGGTAATCGGATTTGGCAGCTAGACAAGGAAAAGGTGAGACAGATGCTTTATCATCTGGTGTCTAGTTTGCTGAAAACATCGGATACTGGCTGTGTGGTTCGGATTCATGTTTCTCGGAAAAATCAAGGGCTAAATATTGCAATTTGGGTTTCGCATCCTTGGTTGGGAGATAGTTTGCCTCATGTAGAATCTTTCTTGTATCAATCATCAATGAAAGCGATTCCTGTAATTTCTGAAACTTTGCCTTCAGAGGTAGAAAATGAGGAAGCATGGTCAAGGTTGATGATTCCCTCTGAGCGCGAACATACGCAAATTGAATCTTCTCCATTAACTGATTTTTCTGATTTGAATGAACAGGTAAAAGCTACTGGTGAAGAGGTGGCAATTTCGGCGCATCCTTTAAATAGTGAATCTTGGGAAAATTTGGGTTTGTTACTCAGTTGTCACTTAGCACAAATACAAGGTGGTAATATCTCGATTCAGGGTTCACCGGAATCGGGTTATCGCTATGTGATCCTCTTGCCTAATGTAATGGCTGTGGATGAGTGAAGTTATATAGCACTACGGGCATAGCTTCGCCAAGGTCATTGATTGGAGGAAATGCTATTGACAAATGACTGTTAACGAATGACAAATGACAAATGACTATTGACAGGTAATTTATGAATTCAGCTTGGCAACAAATCACTTTGTCTAATTTGCCTTTGTATCAGTGGCGGAGTGCCAGCTATTTGTACCAGTTGGTTGGTTGTTTGGCTGCTTGGCGCAGGGGTAGCTGGCTAATGCAGTGGGGAGAGACACTGGGGGCTTTATTGGTTTGTCTGGTGTTTGCTCTGGCTCCGTTTGTGTCTAACGATCTGGTGGGCGTGCTACTGTTCGCTAGTGGTGCTTTCTGGCTGCTGCTGACGTTATCGGATGAGGCGGGGGCTGGTGTTACTCCGATTCATTTGCTGGTGTTGCTGTATTGGGCTATTTCGGCGGTAGCAACGGCGATGTCTCCGGTGAAAGCGGCGGCGCTGGTTGGTTTGGTGAAGTTAACTCTGTATTTGCTGTTTTTTGCGTTGATGGCGCGGGTTTTGCGTTCGCGTAGTCTGCGTTCTGGGATAATTACTGTTTATTTGCACGTAGCTTTGATTGTCAGTGTTTACGGGTTACGTCAATGGATTTTTGGTGCAGCACAGTTGGCGACTTGGGTTGATGCAGAATCGACTTTAGCTAAAACTACGCGAGTTTACAGTTACCTGGGAAATCCTAATTTACTAGCTGCTTATTTGGTTCCGGCGATCGCTCTTTCCCTAGCAGCTATATTCACTTGGCGAGGTTGGATTTGTAAGGCTTTGGCTGTGATAATGTTTGGGGTTAATTCCCTTTGTTTGATCTTAACTTTTAGCCGGGGCGGTTGGATCGGTTTGGTGGTGATGTTGTTCACCTTTTTGTTGTTGTTGTTTTATTGGTTTAGTGTTAATTTGCCACCGTTTTGGCGCACTTGGTCTTTACCTATTTTATTAGGAGGTATGGCGGGTTTTGTTGTACTAGCGGTGCTGTTTGTGGAACCTGTGCGCGATCGCGTTTTGAGTATGTTTGTCGGGCGCGAAGATAGTAGTAATAATTTCCGTTTAAATGTTTGGGCGGCGGTGAAGGAGATGATTGCCGATCGTCCGATTTTAGGTATTGGCCCTGGTAATACTGCTTTTAATAAGGTTTACCCGCTTTATATGCGTGCTCGCTACACTGCTTTAAGTGCTTATTCTGTGTGGCTGGAGGTAATGGTAGAAACTGGTTTTATTGGTTTAATGTGTTTCCTGTGGTTGCTGTTAGTTACTTTTAACCAAGGTTGGCAACAACTGCGTCGTTTAAGAGAGTTGGGTAGTCAACAAGCTTTTTGGTTAATTGCGGCGATCGCTAGTCTTTTAGGTATGCTAGCTCATGGTACTTTTGATACTGTTTTGTATCGTCCAGAAGTGAATACTCTCTGGTGGTTTATGATTGCTTTGATTGCTAGTTATTACACAAATTTGAGACAGGTGGTTAGGGACTAGGGACTGGGGA
>NZ_JADEWG010000287.1 GCF_015207735.1 [Phormidium] sp. LEGE 05292 | reverse complement strand
GGGGGATGGGGGGATGGGGAGAGGGATTGACGGTTTTTGCCTAACACCAAAAATATACAATTTAGATGCGATGCAAGCTTATCATGTCCAGTCTATCCATAATTAGGAGTAGGGACACGGCATAATTAACTTTATCTGTTTGTCCAAAATATTTATGATGCCGTGTCCCTACACAACAACGTGATGAGTTTTTATTGTGGGTAATTCAACAGACATGATATGAACCCTTGTAGAGACGTTGTATACAACGTCTCTACTTTTTTGGAGATGTCTAATGAATTAAATTTGATTTTGTGCTATTTACTGCACAGCTGCTAGTTGATAACTTTCTTTTTCCTGGTGCTTTGCTTTGGCTTGTTTCACGGTTGCCAATTGTGTTAATAGTTGCTCTCGCACTTCATGACGGTATTTAAAGAAGTGTTCGCCTACGCCCAAAGTCGTCATATAATCATAAAATAGACGGGGTTTGAGAAGTGCGATCGCAAAAAACTGCCACCAAAAAAGCCAGCGAGTTGAATGCAAAACACCTTGTCGCCAACAGACAGCCGAAAACAAACGTAACTCCTTAGAAGTAATCTTCGGCATCAACCTTCCCCGCCAACCATTCATCATCATAAAATGACGAAAAGTGCGTTTTAAAAATGGCATTGGTTCGTAAATATTCCAAAACGCATCAATGTATTCCTCAACCAATTCTTCCACAGGTCTTGTTGGTACAAAATTCATAATTGCGCCTTGGTGAAACGTTCCCAAACCATCCACCAAACGACCTTCTTGTTCCAAACGTTGCCACAATTGAGTATTTTGTAAAGCTTGTAGCAAACTAAACTGACCTTGAGGAATACCCGTTGCGGTAATAAACTCTTGAATGCGTTTACCAGCACCCGGACGTTCGCCATCAAAACCCATAATAAAGCCGGACATAATTTGCAGTCCGGCTTTAGTAATTTTCTGGCAAGATTCTACTAATGGGTGACGAGTATTTTGATTTTTGTGAATGCCAAGTAAACTTTCTGTATCCGGGGTTTCTATTCCCATAAATAAGATCGTAAACCCAGCCTTCACCATTAACTCAATCATTTCGTCATCTTCTGCTAAGTTCAGGGAAGCTTCCGTCAATAAAATGAAAGGATAATTGCGTTCTTCCATCCAAGGAATCAAAGCTTTTAAAAATAGCTTAGCATTGCGTTTATTGCCGATGAAATTATCATCCACAACAAACACATAGCGATACCAACCCATTTGATAAAGTACTTCCAATTCCGCTAACATTTGTTCAGGAGTTTTGGTGCGCGGTTTGCGTCCGTACAGATTGATAATGTCGCAAAACTCACATTGGAACGGACAACCCCGCGAAAACTGCACTGTAATTGCTAAATAAGCATCCAAATCTAGCAAATCAAAGCGAGGAATGGGTGTTTGGGTAACATCTGGTTTTTCTGGGGAACGGAAAATGCCTCGTTCATCCCCTCTCTCCAAAGCTTCTAAAAACATGGGAATCGTGCATTCACCTTCATCTAAAATCAGGTAATGCGCCCCTGCTTCCAATGCAAACTCCGGTACAGAAGTGGGAAACGGCCCACCAACAGCCACTTTTTTACCTAAAGCAACGCCTTTTTGTATCAAAGCGCGAAAATCGGCTTTCTGCACAATCATTGCAGAAATAATCACAAGATCGCACCATGCCCAATCTTTCTCTGTTTCTGGTTGCACATTGCGATCGGCAAATCGAATTTCCCACTCTTTCGGCAACATCGCTGCAACTGTAATCAATCCTAACGGCGGATTAGTCGATCGCAAACCCCCCAAATGCAAAGTTTCTTGATAACCCCAAAAAGAATTCGGAAAATTGGGCCAAATTAGTAAAGCTTTCATCTCTTTATACTCCTGAAGTTGCTTTGAAAGGCAGAAGTTAAAAGGCAGAAGGCAGAAGGCTTCCGTGAGCGTCAGCCGAACGGCAGAAGGCAAAAAGGCAAAAAGGGAAAAACTTACCTTGTCCCCTTAACCCCTGAACCCCTTATCCCTCCTACTTTTTTGATACGTAAAAAAGACTAGTAAATTGAAAAAAGATACTAAAAAACCGCGCTAGCTTGAGCTGCTTGTCTGCAAGCACCCTAAATTACGCAAAAATTACTTGGTTTCCAGCTTACTTCCAATCTATTCAAAAAGAAAAGTAGATTTTCGTAAAGTTTTGTGAAATTCTTTTGCAGATGAGTTAAGAAAATTGCCGAAAACTTCAGAATCAAAAAATGTAAAACTAATTAAGTGAGTTATTTACACAACCTTTAAGCAGGTTCCAGACAATCTAAGAAATTTATGGCGAAACAGCGAGTTCTCTCTGGGGTTCAACCAACTGGCAATCTTCACCTGGGCAACTACCTGGGAGCGATTCGCAATTGGGTACAAGGACAGAGTGAGTACGATAACTTTTTTTGTGTAGTTGATTTACACGCGATTACAGTTCCTCACGACCCGGCTACATTGGCCGAGAATACATATAAAATAGCGGCTTTGTATCTAGCTTGCGGTATAGATTTGAATTATTCGAGTATTTTTGTGCAGTCACATCTCCCCGCCCACAGCGAATTAACTTGGCTGCTAAATTGCATTACGCCCCTAAACTGGCTGCAAGATATGATTCAGTTTAAGGAAAAGGCAGTTAAGCAGGGGGAAAATGTTAATACTGGTTTGTTGGACTATCCGGTATTAATGGCAGCGGATATTTTGCTTTACCAAGCTGATAAAGTACCTGTGGGAGAAGACCAAAAGCAGCATTTAGAATTGACTCGTGATATTGCGGTGCGGTTTAATCATTTGTTTGGTAATGGGAAAAAGGTGTTAAAGTTGCCCGATCCTTTAATTCGATCGGAAGGTGCGAGAGTGATGAGTCTGACGGATGGGACAAAGAAAATGTCTAAGTCCGATCCTTCGGAATTGAGTCGGATTAATTTGTTAGACTCGCCGGAAGAAATTCAAAAGAAAATTAAGCGGTGTAAAACCGATCCGGTGCGAGGTTTGTCTCTTGATGACCCAGAAAGACCAGAAAGCCGAAATTTGTTAACCTTATATATGCTGCTTTCTGGCAAGACGAAGGAAGAAGTTGCAGCAGAATGCGCGGATATGGGTTGGGGTCAGTTTAAGCCTTTGTTAACAGAGACGATGATTAATGCTTTAAAACCGATTCAAGAGAAGTATTATGCGGTGATGAATGAAAAGGGTTATCTGGAATCTGTATTGCGCGAAGGGAAGGAAAAGGCTGGTGCGATCGCAAATCAAACCCTAGCAGAAGTAAAAGCCGCAATGGGCTATTCCCAACCTCTCTAGAAGCAGAGGAGCAGAGTAGATGTGGGGATGGGGAGATGGGGAGATG
>NZ_JADEWG010000032.1 GCF_015207735.1 [Phormidium] sp. LEGE 05292 | reverse complement strand
GTCCCCTTGTCCCCCATACCCCTCCTCCCTGTTCCCTTTGCAGATTGTGATTGAGAGTTTTCTATGGAATTTCATCTAGAGGCGATCGCAACTGAAAAAGTCAAAGTTAATATTCTCCTAAATGGAGGACATAACTACACAATTTGGCTAAACACAAATTCGCCACTATTACATAGTCTTTTAGCTGTAACTAGAGGTGAATCTCAGCAACAACCAAATTCATCCTCACAATGGTTTCATATCCCTTTAGAAAATGGTCAATCTGCTTTATCTTTTCCCCAAAGTTCCCTCGTTGGCGTAGTAACTGAACCATCATTACTATTGCAAAGTTACGCCTCAAATAATCCGCAAGAGAGAAATATTTTAACTTCTCCCTGCTTCCAAATGGACAACTTTTTAAGTGAAGAAGAAAAGACAAAATTAATTAGTTATAGTTTAGAAAAGGAATCAGCTTTTGTAGACACCGCCCCTTTAACTAATACTTCCTATCATCCAGATCATCGCAGATCTTGGGTATTACACCAATTTCCTGAAATTTCCGCAATCTTTCTCCAACGGCTGAAAAAAAACATACCTTTTGTACTGAGTAAATTGGGAATGGGATTATTCCCAATTTCCCACATTGAAGTACAATTAACAGCCCATAATGATAATAATTACTTCCGGTTACATAGTGATAACGGAACTCCCGAAACCGCCACTAGAGAATTGACCTATTGCTACTATTTTTATCGAGAACCTAAACCTTTTTCTGGTGGAGAATTAGTAATGTACGATCGCCAAATTATTAACTCTACTTATTATCCAAGTGACAGCTTCCAAACCATAGAACCACGCAACAACAGCATAGTCTTTTTCCCCAGCAATTGCTATCACGAAGTTCTGCCAGTAACTTGCGTTTCCCACGCATTTGCTGACAGTAGATTCACTATTAACGGTTGGGTGCGTCGAGAAGAAAGTTTTAAGTTTTAAGTTTTGAGTTTTGAGTTTTGAGTTTTGAGTTGGGGAAAAAATTTTTATTTTTCAGTTCTCTCCCCTGCTTCCCTACTTACTCTTGGGTTCCTGCTGCTTCAAGTAATTTGACGATATCAGAATAACCGTTAGATTTAGCGAAAGCTAAAGCCGTCATTCCATCTCGTTTCTGATTCACATCAGCACCAGCAGCCAGCAAAACTGCCACCGCTTCCCCATAACCTCTAGAAACCGCCCAAATTAAAGCAGTAGCACCCAGATTATCTTGTAAATTAACATCAGCGCCAGCTGAAATTAACAATTCCAACATATCACTACTACTATTTTCTGCTGCCTTAATTAGCGGAGTTTTGCCATCTTCCGTAGCCAAATTAATATCAGCACCACCCTCTAATAAAATTTGCACCATCCTGACATTACCGTTAGATACCGCTAAAGTTAAAGCAGTTTCATCAAAATTAGTAGCATTACAATCAGCACCGAAATTTTGTAAAATAGCTACAATTTGTTCATGATTATGTAACGCTGCCAACAGCAAAGGTGTATCGCCAAGTTGATTTTTTGCGCGAAAATCTGCCCCCCTATCTAAGAGAATTTCTACCACCGCAATATTCCCTTCCACCACAGCTAAATGCAAAGCTGTTTCGCGATCGGAATCCTGGGTATTAATATCAGCACCATTGTCAATTAAACTTCTGACAATTTCAAGATGACCACCAGCAGCCGCTGAGATTAATCCTGTCCATCCATCGGGATTTTTCGCATTCACATCCGCACCAGCTGTTAACAGGGCTTCAACAACTCCCAAGTGTCCCTGGTCAGCTGCTAAAGTTAAAGCTGTTTCCCCACCGCTAGTTTGATTCACATCCGCACCAGCCGCCAATAAAGCCGCTACCACATCCGTAAAACCACTATTAGCGGCTAGAGTCAGTGCTGAATCTTCATCTTTATCTTTAACATTAACTTCCGCACCAGCAGCCAACAAAAGCTGCACTACTTCGACGTTTCCTTTAAAAGCCGCTACCATTAGTGCAGTGCTGCCTTCATCATTTTTGGCGTTTACATCAGCGCCATCAGCGATTAAAGCCTTAACTACATCCACTTGATTGCTACTAGCAGCCAACATTAAAGCCGTCATGCCATTGAGTTTTTTTGGCTTATTAACATTAGCCCCAGCTTCCAACAGAACCGTGACTATTTCTATATAGCCATTTCGAGCCGCAAACATCAAAGGAGTGGTGCCATCTTTATCAGTAGAATTAAGATTTGCACCCTGAGCAAGTAAAGTATTTACTCCATTAATGTCACCAGTCTGTGCTGCCCGTCTTAATAAGACATCTTTATCTTTAGTGGAGATCATGCCTGTCCCTCGTTCCATTCCACTCACTGACAACTTAGCGTTAAATCTCAAATTTGAGAAGACAGTACCCCCGATCTTATGCCAATTGTGCAGCTATATTATGCAAATAAAGCGATTGGTTACACAAGAAACATCGGAGATAATCTTAACTATACATATAACTGAAACAATTATGCTAAGTTTTATAAAGTTCCTCCCATCGTTAAGAGTCTATGAGCTTGGAAATACCTACCTCTGTGAAAGTTTGGAGCCAATTTATTCACCCCACTTTAATGTGGATTCTATTCGCCTTGTCCCTGTATGCCTTATACCTGGGTGTTTTAGTTCGACGTACCAGAAGCGCAGAAGGAGAAGCAAAGAAACAGCTAATCAAGGGTAAGTTTAACATCAAACATTACCAAGTAGGCTCTATACTGTTAGCCGTCATGGTAATTGGCACCCTAATTGGTATGGGTGTTACATATATCAATAATGGCAAATTGTTTGTTGGCCCTCATTTGCTGGTAGGGTTAGGCATGACCGGGTTAATTGCTACTTCGGCTGCACTTTCTCCCTTGATGCAAAAAGGGCAAAATTGGGCACGTTACAGCCACATTTGCTTAAATATTGTGCTTTTGGTGTTGTTTGGTTGGCAGGCCATTACTGGGGTTGAGATCGTGCAAAGAATCATCAGCAAAATGTAACCAAAAAAATAAAGGGAATTTCAGAATTAAAATCCCTATTTAAATTAAATCTGAAATTCCCGATTAGTGCCTTTTAGATTTTGAGGGTAATGAAAGTCCTAAGCTATTGTGGAAGTCTTCTTGGACTTTTTGAGTTAAACGGCGATTCACTTGCCGGACTATTTGCGCTAATAAGCGATCGCCTGTATTTTGAATTAAAGATTTAGGCAACCGATGAATAAATCGGGGAAATTTAATAAAGACAGCTAAATCCAGTTGCCATTCTATCTTAGTAATTGTACTAGATAAATTCTTGGTTAATTCCGTATTTTCCTCAAGAGAACCTGCCTTTAATTCAACTAATTTCATCGCCGCATTGAAATCCACATCATAACCAGGAGCCACATAACCTGGAATAGAAATTGTACGGATACGGTAAATACCAGCCTCCGGTGGTAATAGATGTAAACCAATTTTTGGCTCTACTTCATAACCAAAAGAACCAAATCTTCCGATTACTAAAGCATAGCCATTTTCCCCTAAAGGCTCAGCTTTCATCGGTTGAGCACAACGCCGAAACCACTCATGATGAGCATTAAGATACTCAGCAACTACCTCTGGGGCTGCATACATTTCCATACAATCTTCAAAATAACCATGAAAGCGAAATGGCTCTAATTCTTCAGCAGCTTGTGTACTTGGCTCTTCTGCTTCTGAAAACTTTTGCCTAAAATCCAAAAACGTTTCAGACATTTCTATAGATTGATACTCGCTGTATTGTGATTGCATAGATGCTATCCTAAATTGTTTATACGTTGTCTATCTTCAGGATGCCCATTTACAGGAAAAAAGTTACATCTAAATCATGAATTTTAACCGAGAAAATCAATAAATGTTAAGTTTTTATCCTGTGAACATCTCTTTTTCCTGAGAACTCCTCTTACAGTAATAAATACTCCTATAGGGAGAAATCAGTTGCATATAACTTTCATATCCTGGTAAAATCAGCACGCTGACTATATCAGAGCGATTCCTATCTCTATTAGAGTTAGGTAACTCAAAAAAGTCTCATGGTAAAAACAATGCTAACCAATATAGCTTGAAGCATGAAAGCATTTGTAGCAGGGGCAACAGGTGAGACAGGTCGCCGAATTGTCCAAGAATTGGTGAAGCGGCAAATTCCTGTCCGTGCTCTAGTGCGGGATTTGGAGAAAGCCAAAGGATTATTGCCCGACAAAGTAGAGTTGGTAGTTGGGGATGTACTGCAACCTGAGAGTTTAACTCAGGCTATTGGAGATAGTACAGTCATACTTTGTGCTACTGGCGCTAGTCCTAGTTTTGACCCCACTGGCCCTTACAAAGTAGATTATGAAGGAACCAAGAACTTAGTAGATGTTGCTAAAGCTAATAACATTGAACACTTTGTTTTGGTTACTTCCCTTTGTGTATCACGGTTTTTTCATCCACTAAATTTGTTTTGGTTGATTTTAGTTTGGAAAAAACAAGCTGAGGAATATCTCCAAAATAGTGGTCTTAGATATACCATAGTTCGGCCAGGTGGTCTGACGACTGAGGAAAATCCCCAACAAGTTGTGATGTCTGTCGCTGACACTTTGTTTGAGGGTAGGATACCCAGGACTAAAGTAGCGCAGACTTGTGTCGAGGCATTATTTCAACCAGCAGCAGTCAATAAAATTGTTGAAGTTGTGGCTCAGCCACAAGCAACAGAAAAAAGCTGGGAGGAACTGTTTGCCAGTGTGATTTGAGTTCGCATCAGGGAAACAGGATTTTACTAAGTTGAGGAGTGGGGATTTTGGCTCGGAAATTGGCTCGCAAGCATTCTGCAAGAGGCAAAAAAAAGTCAGATTTCGCGCTCAAGCGAGTGACAGTTGCAAGTTCAGTAGCAGCTGTTGCTCTAATCTTCTGGCTAATTAGTTGCCAAGCTATTCAAAGACAGTCATCGGGTTTTTTTTCTTGGCAACATAGTAACAAACAACTTGCAGAACCAAGGTTAGCCGTAGATTTACTTGCAGACACAATGGTTGGTAACACTTTCACTAATCCAGCAGATGTGATCGTCCAACCATTAGTAATGACTGGGGGCGATCCTTATATTCGCGCTTTGATGCGAACTATTTCGGCAAGTGAGTCAAATGTACCAAATCCCTACGCCGTACTTTATGGGGGTAAGCAGGTAGATGATTTGAGCCACCATCCGCAGTTATGTGTAACTATAGCTACAGGCCCGAATCGGGGGAGATGTACTACCGCAGCGGGACGATATCAAATATTGTACAAGACTTGGTTAGAAAAAGCGGAACGTTATCACCCAAAGCCGTCGCCTCTATTGTTTTGGACTGTGTATAGTTTTGAACCTGAGTATCAAGATGCGATCGTCTATGCGTGGTTAAGCGATCGCCAAGCTTGGGGAGTAGATATTGCCAATCTCCTACGTCAAGGAAAGATCGAGGAAGTATTGCGGCTGCTTTCTGGTACTTGGACGAGTTTGGGATCTGGCATAGAAGATAACTCTATGTCCCAATATTTACCAGAAATCTATCAGCGAATGCTCAAAGAAGAGCTACAGATAGCTAGTCAAAATTAATGGCTCTCCAACACTTGTGCTGGAAAACCCTAGTTTTGGGGACTAGGGACTGGGATTCTTTATAAATTAAGTATTTCACAAAACAATCAGGTTTACTTATCACCACAAGTGTTGGAGAGCCATTGTTTTGAGCAAAATCGGCATAAATTAAGCAAAAGTCACGAAAAAACCCCAGTTTTTTAGGCTGGGGTTAGAATTATCAGGGTGCATCTACTATTATTTCTACTAATCGAGATCACCTAAATCCGGGAGAAACAGCAAAATTTTCTGAGGGCAACTTTTATTTAGGGCAAAAATCGATCTAAAGCTGCCTTCAATTCTTCAATTTCTGCTTCGATGTTGCCCTCTTTTGCCGCCCGACCAATACAATCAGTCAAATGTTCATCTAAAATCATTCGCGCTACGCGATCCAATGCACCTCTAACAGCGGCTATCTGCACTAGTACATCAGGACAGGAACGGCTTTCCTGTACCATTGATTTGATGCCGCGAATGTGACCTTCAATGCGAGAGAGGCGATTAACTATCCTTCGTAGTGATTCTTCTGAGTGTACGTGATGATGACCTGCTCGATCGCTCAGTGGGAAATCGTCCTGGTGGGAATGATGAGTGTGGATGTGGTCTACACTATCAGCGGGCACTTTTTTCCGAGTTTTATTACTATCAATCAAACCTGCCTCTAGTTCTGTTTCCGAGTCAGGAAAAATTTGGTCTTTAGATCCAATCATCATTTACAGACTATTAATATTGATAATCCTAGCTTAGTTGAGAAGGAATCCACCAAGATCAAAGCTGAGGATTAATCAACTAGAATCTAAACGGTGATATCACGAGATTCATAAATCATCATGTCAGACTTAGAGATTCGCTCCAACCATGTAAAAATTCCGCATGGCGATCTGGAAATAGATGCTTACTTAGCTGAACCTACGGGTCAGTTGTCGTTTCCTGGGGTAATAGTGATTCAGGAAATATTTGGGGTCAATGCTCATATTCGAGAGGTAACAGAACGCATTGCTAAGGAAGGTTATGTAGCGATCGCACCAGCTATTTACCAACGCCAAGCACCTGGATATGAAGCTGGTTATACTCCTGAAGATATTAAAGAAGGGAGAAAATATAAGGAGCAAACAAAAGCTGACGAATTACTTAGCGATATCCAAGCCACAATTAATTATCTCCAGAACCTTCCCGAAGTAAAACCCGATGGTTTTGGTTGCGTTGGTTTTTGTTTTGGTGGTCATGTTGCTTATTTAGCAGCAACTTTACCTGATATTAAGGCTACTGCTTCTTTCTATGGTGCTGGTATTACAACTATGACTCCGGGTGGTGATGAACCAACTATTACTCGGACTAAAGATATTAAAGGGACAATTTATGCCTTTTTTGGCATGGCTGATGCTAGTATTCCCCCAGAACAGGTTGATCGGATGGAAGCGGAGTTAACAAAAAATCACATTCATCATCGTATCTTTCGCTACGATGGAGTAGATCACGGTTTCTTTTGTGATCATCGTAGTAGTTATGATGCGACGGCAGCTGAAGCAGCTTGGCAACAAGTTAAACAATTGTTTCAAATGAATCTCGTGTTAGAGAATTAATGGGATTGAAAATGTGGTAAACCCTTTTAAAGCGTTTGCCACTGTTAAATAATACTGAGTTAATCAGCCAAATCAACTGTTGTTAGTGGTATTTATATAATGATGCCACTGGCACAATAACAACAAACTAATTTAGATTGCAAGATGAAATCCAATTCAACTCCTTCTCCAGCAGAAAATCTATCCTTTTCTAGAGATGATTTTGCCAAAGCTCTAGAAGCACAAAGTTATGGATTTGAGAAGGGACAAATAGTACGGGGTAAAGTGTATGAATACACTAGTGATGGCGCTTTTATAGATATAGGTGGTAAATCTCCGGCTTTTCTGCCTGTTAGAGAAGCTTCGCTGCAAGGAATTACTGATTTATCTGTGTTGTTACCTTTGCAGTCAGAAAGGGAATTTTTAATTATTCGGGAACAAGATGCAGAAGGACAAGTCACTGTTTCTGTGAAGCAGTTGGAAATTAAAGAAAAGTGGGATAGACTGCGCGAATTGCAAGACAGCGGTCAGTCAGTTCAAGTAAGAGTTAGTGGGATAAATAAAGGTGGAGTGACTGTCGATATTGAAGGATTGCGGGGGTTCATTCCTCGATCGCATTTGATCGATCGCAACAATCTCGAAGACTTAATCGGTCAACCCCTAACCGTTACGTTTATCGAACTAGACCAAAGTCGTGGTAAACTCGTACTTTCCCAACGTTTAGCTAGTCAATCGGCTCGATTCAGCGAAATAGAATTGACTCAACTAGTAGAAGGAACAATTTCTAGTATTAAACCCTTTGGTTTGTTTGTAGACTTGGGCGGTACTAGTGGTTTACTGCACATTAAACAAATTAGCCAAAACTACATAGAATCTTTAACCAATTTATTCCAAGTAGGTCAACCAATTAAAGCAATGGTTGTCAATTTGGATGAAGGCAAAAGCCGGATTTCTCTTTCTACCAAAGTGTTAGAAAACTATCCCGGAGAAATGTTAGAAAATATGGCAGAAGTTATGGAATCAGCAGAAGCCCGTGCCCAAAGAGCCAGAAAAAATTTATTAGGTAGTTGAGCTTATTAGTGGTTGGTTGGTTGATATTTAAACTTTTCCGAACAACCACTATTTAATAAACCAAAATTTTCTTTTGACCAAACCTCAAACCTAGTTTGAGCCGCCGCACGTAAGGTTTGGAGATAAAAAAGTTTTACTCTGACTTTGAGCAACCAGATTTATCCGTGCGGTAAAGTTAAAATCTAAAATCTAAAACACCGCAGCTATGAGCCAGGAAGCAAAATTTCTGGCAAATTACTCATTTGATTTGGGAAAATTTTAACAATTAAACAGCAATAGTAAATTAAATCTTAAATTTTAAAAATGATTATTAAAATTCTTTCCTAATTAAACCCAATTGGGCAAATTTGATCTAACATCATAACTTGGTTATACTAATTCGCCTGATTCTTGAAAGGAAAGCCTTCCCTGTCATAACCCCACAATTTTAACAAGCTCCTCACAGCGAATTAGTATTTCTTATAGTGCGATTTGAGTGAATTTAAAACTCCCCAAACCGCCTGTTATTCCCTACCTAAATTTAGGCGCTACTGCACTTACAGTAGTAGGGAAGTGATATTGCAGTGTCAAACAAACAGTGAATTAGATTAAAAAAGGTAGAGCAATCATGGCTGATACTCGTTTAAGACTAGAAGATATTTTCGATCCCAATTACTATCGCCAGCAAAATCCCGACTTAGCAAATTTAAGCAATGAACAAGCTTTACAGCATTTCCGAACATACGGCTTAGAGCGAGATAGAAAATTCTCGCTATTTTTTGATTTAGACTTTTTTATAGCAAATAATCAAGATTTAGTAAGTTCAGCTATTCCCCCTGTTCCCTCAAATAATACTTTAACTTTACAAAACTTTTTCGATAAAGGGCTTCCTGAAGGCCGACAATTTTCCCAAAATTTCGACATCGCATACTATCGGCAAAGTAACCCAGATTTAGCCAGTTTAGACAATAACCAATTATTTAAGCAGTTTCTTACTTCCGGGCTAAATGAAGGGAGGAAATTTAACCGTTCAATTGATCTGAATTATTATCGATCGGCTAACCCAGATTTAGCCGGATTGAGTAATCAGGATTTGTTTACTCATTTTCTGAATGCTGGTTTAGCAGAAGGAAGACCTTCTATACCATTATTTGATGTTGATTTTTATCGGGCTAACAACCCAGATTTAGCCGAATTGGGATTGAGTAATCAGGATTTGTTCAATCACTTTCTGAATGCTGGGTTAAATGAAGAACGAGTATTTAGTCCATTTTTTGATATTAAATACTACATAAATAATAATCAAGACTTGGTAGTAGCTGGTTTGACTGGTAAACAAGCTTACGAACATTTTATAACTACTGGAGTCAATGAGAACAGACGATTTTCGCAAGTTTTTGATATTAATTATTATTTGGGAAATAACCTCGATTTAAGAGCAGCTGGATTCACACCAAGGCAAGCATTCAATCATTTTGTAACCTTTGGTGTAAATGAAGGTCGCCGTTCATCGGTATTATTTGATCCAAAATATTATTTAGCAAATAACCCGGATTTAACAGCAGCACAACTCTCTTATCGAGATGCTTTTGAGCATTTTCAAACCAGTGGTTTTAGTGAAGGACGATCGGCATCTTTGTGGTTCGATCCAGAAGCGATCAATGCGTTATTAACTTCAAGTCAAAGCAAATGGTTAGATCTCCCTGTTGGGGGCACATTAACCTATAGCTTTGTTACCACCGCTAGCGCACCTTTGTATGAAGGCCCAGAATCAGGAGTTAAGGAACTAACACCAGCAATCAAAAATAACATTCGCAACATGATGCGAACTTTGGCTCAATACATTCCGATTAACTTTGTAGAAGTTCCTGACCGACCTCCTAATTACGGAAGAATCAGATTTATGTTTTCCGATGGGCCAAGTACAAGTCCTGATGGTGCTGCTTACGCTTATGCTTATTTACCTAGCGACTTCCCTGGCTCTGGTCGTGCTGGTGATGTCCATTTAAATCCCGATACCAGCTTAATTGATTTTTCCGCTGGCCCTGGTAGTTTTGCTTATCAAATTATACTTCATGAAATTGGTCATGCTTTAGGTCTCAAACATCCATTTGAGGAACCCACACTTCCCAATGGAAAAGATAACAATACTAATACCGTCATGACCTACAATGACGACCCAAACGCACCTACTTCATACAATGGCTCTTTTGCGATTACGCCAATGGCTTATGATATTCGTGCTTTGCAGTATTTATATGGCGCGACTTATTACAACCAAGGCGACACAGTTTACGCATTTGATTACAACAATTTTATTGGGCCATTTCAAAATAATGGCCAAAACAGTTTCAAGCAAACAATTTGGGACAGCGGCGGTATAGATACTCTCAATTTTGCTGCTTTACCAGCAATTACAGGTGGTTATTATTTCAACATGAATGAAGGAGGAGAAAATACTGCAAGATTTGCCCTAAATGGATCGGTATATAACACTGAGGTTTCTAATAATAATCAACAAGGTTCTACTACTTTTCCGATTCAAACTGATAGCTTCGGTACCACAGTTGGTTTCGGAGTGCAAATTGAAAACTTAATTGGTTCACAGGGAGATGATGAAATTTTAGGTAATGATTTGGCTAACAACATTATTGGAGGGTCAGGTAATGATAACATCACTGGTGCTCGTGGTGCAGATGTTTTGACTGGTGGTGATGGCAGTGATGTATTTATTTTTGCTTTAGGAGATGGTAACAAAAATCTCGCAGCAACAAACATAATTACTGACTACCAACCAGGCATAGATAAGATTGGTTTAAGCGCAGGTTTACCATCATTTTTAGTAGCTATTACTCAGGGAACAGGTGTAAATGCTGCTGATACTTTGATTTCGGTTCCTAGCGCAGGCGAATACTTAGCAGTTTTGAAAAATATTCCTGCATCTTCGGTAGGATATGGTGATTTTATTCCTGTTTAACTGAGACTTGCACCAAAACACAGCCGCCGCTGTGTTTCGTTCCCAGGTTGAACCTGGGAACGAGATCAAAAACGTTTTATCAATGGGATGTTACTGGTAAATTTTCCATTGCTTTTTGGATTTTCTGTACTTGTTTAGGTGCGCCCATTTGTTCATAAATTTGAATTGCAGCTTGGAAGTTACTGTGACTCTTTTCAATGTCACCAATCTTTTGATTGGTGCGTGCTAATTCATAGTAAGCGTCGGCTAGGTCTTTTTTAGCTGTTATTCTATGCAAAATACCGATCGCTTTTGTATGCTGTTCTACAGCTTCTTCATATTTACCTTGATTGCGACTCACCATTGCTAAACCAGTGATAATTTGACCAATAGCTCGCACATAATTGCTGTTTTCTGCATAAGTCAAAGCACGGTTAAACATAGTTAAGGCTTGTTCATTTCGCCCTAAATTAGTATAACTCATACCCATAGAAAAATAGCTGTATACATGACTCCATGCTCCCAGCATTCTCTCAGGAAGCGTCAGATAAGCTTGGTAATTTTTATCTATTAATTCCAAAGCTTTCTTTTGTTCAGTTTCTAACTGGCTATGTGAATATAGTAAAGCCATACTAAACTGAGAAAATATGGCAAATATATGCCAATTGGTATTTTCTGCCAAAGCAATAACTTCTTTATAAGATTTAATTGCTGCTTCCACTTCCCAGAGAGCTTCTTTACAAGAGCTAGTTGTAAATAGCATACCGATTGAAAATTTTTCCAATCGGTATTTAATTTTAGGATCGATCGAATCTTTGGGCAGAGAATCGCTATATTTTGTTGCCATTGAATTGGCTTTTTGATAATATTCAATAGCAGTTTGAATGTCACCAAGTTGATGGTAAAGTCCCGCAATATTACCATAAAGATAGGTTAGAAAATAGTCATTATCAATTTTATTTTTAATGGCAATACTTACAGAAAGAATATGTTGAACCAAGCCTAATCTACCAAAATAAATTATTAATGATTCTGGTTCTCCATGAGAATTTAATTTGTATTTTCTTTCTTGTAAAAGTACTTGGCAACCTAACTCAAATTCTCCAATATCAACGTAATGGTAATATGCTTCCAATGCTGCGATCGCATCTGCTGTGGTATCTACTGTTTCTACACTCTGCGTCCAAAATTCGGCAGCTTTTAGATTGGCAGTTTTCCAATCTTCACTAGCTTTTAGTCTTGTTCTAGCTTCAGCACGAATTACTGGGTGTAACCAATATTCTCCTTTGAGGAAGTCTACCAGAGAGCGATCGCGCAAAGACTTCACAACTCGAATCCTTTGCGACTCTGGAACATCCCAAAGCAAACACATCATCGCATCCCGCTGGACAGCACGTACATCTTGATAGCGGAAACATCCCAAACGGCAAAGCAGTCTATAAGCATCTGCATCAACTTCTTGCAAACGCTTAAATTGACTAACAACCAAATCTTGTAAATCAGACTCAATTAATAAATTCTTCTGATTTGCTTGCCAATAACTTTCCAAATCGCCTGACCAATCAGCTTGAATCACGCCACTTAAGATTTGCATCGCTTTAGCATTACCGCCATAAGCTTGGTGCATCGCCAACAACACACCAGAATGAGCCTCAATCCCCCGATTCCTAAAAAACTGTTGCCAAACTGATATTTCTAATCCTTCTAATCGATAATCCTGAAAAGTTACAGCAGATTCCCCAAGTCTTTCGCGGCTAGTAATTAAAGTTACACAATTTCCGGCTGGATCGGCTAACACGCGGAATAATTCTACATAGTCTCGATGAGCAGGAATCAATCTCCCATGTTTATCTAAAGCAGGTTCTAAATTATCAATCAGCACTCCTACCCGACGATTTGGGTCGCGTAACTTTTGCCGTAATAACTCCAGCGTTACCCCAAAATCTCCTCTAGGTTCTTCCTGAAAGTGTCGCCTTAACCATTCCTCAACTATACTTTTGGCATTAGTTATTTTCTCTGTCTCTTTCGCCATCCACAGTTCCAGAATCAGGTCGAAACCCTTACTGGTGAAATATTCCCAGGACAACCAAGACTTACCTACGCCACCCTTACCATAAACCAAAATGATTTTTGCCCCTTGTTGGACAAAAGCATTTAAGTCAGCAAGTTCCCGATTTCGTCCAATGAAATAGGGGTTATGAGATAGGATAGGTTTCCGTTCAGGTTCAGGTAGCACTTCTTCAGATTGAGAGTCTTGAGGAGAGATTTTTTCTTCAGTCGGTTTTTCATTCAATAGTCTTTGCCGTTCCCACTCTCGTTCCACCGCCGCCTGAAGATTAATCTTACTGACTGGTTCTGCCAAAACTTCGCTCAGCAGTTTCCATAATTTAGAACCAATATCTTGTCTGATGTAGGTCAATGTATAGCCAGATTCTTTGGCAATCTCAGCATAACTTTGCCGTAACCAAGCTCCTTTGAATACTACTCTTTCAACGTGCTTTAAACGCCTTTTATTTTTAGCAAACACTGCTCGATCGACAATTTTTAGTGCTGCTTCTACATCCATCTGAGCCAATTTATGATTATTTTGTAATTGTTCATTCATAGTATAACCTGACTTTTCCTGACTTTTTCCTATATCTACCTGAACCGTCCTGAGCTTTCCTGAGTTTTTCTGTTTTTTTCTTACTTAAACTGAGGTAGACAAATTACGTACTTTTTCCTTATCGACAAATCTTTGAATTTGAAACAAACTATATTCATAAGGTGAAAGCGGAGTTTTCAAAACTTTACTAAATATGGAGAAAAACATATTTCCTCTGTTCCCATTGTATTTAAATAATTGTAAAAAATCACAGCATTACCGAAAACATAGATAATTGTGACGTAGGTAATACAAGAGTTTTAGCCCGAAGAACCAAGTACTGAATACTCAATCAATAGGTGATGTTAGCTGGGTTAGTTGCAACTTATTTTACCGAAAAGATAAGTATTCAATTTTTGATTGAATTAGATAAATAACAACTCCTGAAATCAACAGCTAACTAAATTTATCATTCGCTAGTCGTTAGGCTAATAATCAGCAGTTGGCTTCGGAAAATCTTCAAAATTTTTCTCCCTTAAGTAAAGCAAATATAAACTTATTGGTGAGAAAAAGATGCAAAATTAGTTAAATTTAGTCCGCAGGGAAGTTTACAGGTAAAGTTTTTCATTTTTGTGTCTACTGTCAACATATAGATCAAACCAAAAAGTGAAATCACACAAAGGGGCGATCGCGTCTAACATAAATTTTCCTTAACTCTTAGTGCAATTTGTAACTTTAATGCTTAGGGGCAATACCATGCAGGTACAAGCAAATAGTATTCCAAATCTAAATACTCCAGTTAACGGCAATTGTCCGGAACTTTTACAGCAAGAAAACGATCCAAATTTGCAGGAGATCCTCCTTGAGGAACTTTCCCAAAGAGTTGGTTCAAAGTCCCAGAGTGTATTAGGAGTAGCAACCAGAATTGCCTCAGAAGTAGAACGGATGTGCTACAAAAGTTCACGCATCCAAACTTCTGGAGAAGTTTACGCTTGGCAACTGATATTGGGACGTAATAGATTACACAAGTGCTTGTCTTACTACCACTTAGGAGCGAAACAAGGACGTATTGAGCTACATAGTAATTTAACTGCGATGATTTATCGTTACGTAGCACCCTCTCAATCTCAGCTAAGTTTCCAAGGGCGCAAAAATCTAATTGACGACTTTTTACAAGAGTTTTACGCTGCTTCGATCAATGCTTTTCGTCGGGAATACGAGTTACCCAAGTTTCAACCCCGCACTCAGCTGGAATTAGCAGAGTACTTGGCGTTTACAGAAAATTATGCCAAACGTCGCATTAGCTTGCCAAATGGCACTAGTCAACAATTGATTGTGTTGCGAGTGCAGGCTTTTGTCAAACGTCAACCTGCGGAAACTTCTGTAGATATTGAACAAGCGGTAGAAACACCCAAAGGAGACTACGATCAACAAAGTAGTTGGTCTGCTTCGGCAATGCAGCAAGTGCGATCGCAAATTATGACCGAAACAGTCGATCCTTGTGAGGGGATGTTGCGCGATCGAATCATCTCAGAACTGTTAAACTATCTAGAATCTCAAGGTCAATCAGACTGCGTAAATTACCTAGTCTTAAAACTACAAGACTACTCTGCCCCAGATATTGACGAATTTCTCAAATTAACTCCTCGCGAACGGGATTATTTACAACAACGCTTTAAGTATCATGTAGATAAGTTCGCCCGCGCATCCCACTGGAAACTAGTCCATCAGTGGTTAGGCGCAGACTTAGACCAAAAATTGGGAATGTCCTCTCAACAATGGGACGAGTTTTTAAATCAACTTTCGCCTCAACATCGCGAATTGTTGCAACTCAAAAAAATCAACAAATTTGATGAGGATATTGCCAAACATTTAAAATGGTCACTCAAACAGGTACAAAAGCAATGGATGGATCTCTTAGAACTCGCCTGGAAATACCGTAACTGGGACGGTCAAAAATTGCCAGGAAAAAAATCTAATCTCCGTTCCGTTAAAGATACCAAAGCAAAAGTTAGGAATATTACAGACAATTCCCTTTTGCCTTTAGCAGTTTCATCATGAAGAAAGGCAGAGGGGCAGAGGAGATAATTAAAATTTACCTTTAACCCTTTCTTTCCTTCTGCCTTCTGCCTTCTGCCTTCTGCCTTCTTCTAGACTTTACTCAATAATTGACTAATCATGCTATTTGCTTGGGATTCGTAACTACCACCGAACAAATTGAAGTGGTTAATAATGTGGTAGAGATTGTATAAAGTTTTGCGTAATTCATAACCCGAATCTAAAGGCCAAACAGCGTTATAACCTTGATAAAAACTAGCAGGAAACCTGCCGAATAATTCTGTCATAGCGATATCGACTTCGCGATCGCCATAATAAGTCGCTGGATCAAAAATTACAGGTTCACCTGCTGCTGTCACCGACGCATTTCCTGACCATAAATCCCCATGCACTAAAGATGGTTGGGGATGATGATTTGCTAATAATTTAGTAATCGCTTTAATTAAACTTTCCCCTTGACTAAATTGCCCACCTCGCCGTTTAGCTAATTTTAGTTGATAACTAATACGATGTTCAGCAAAAAACTCTACCCAATCTGATGTCCAAGTATTAATTTGTGGTGTTGATCCAATAGTATTATTTCTCTCCCAACCAAATCCTTGATTACTAGTAGCTTTGTGCATTGCTGCTAGATTACGCCCCATTTCTGACCAAGCATGATTGCCACCACTACGCCCTAATTCTAAATATTCCTGCACTATGTAAGCTGAATTATCAGCTGTACCGTAACAAATTGGTTGCGGTACACGAATAGTTTCAGTTGACCACATTTCTTTTAATCCCAAAGCTTCCGCAGCAAACATATCAATTTCAGAAGCTTGGTTTAATTTGACAAAATAAGTGCGATTGCGATCGCCAATTACATACCCTTGATTAATACAACCACCACCCACAGAACGGCGGTTTTCTACTACTAATTTCTCACCTGTTACTTCGCTAATATGTTCAGCAATTGTTGTCCACATAAGTAGAGTGTGAAAATTGATTTTACTGGATTACAATGCAGAAGAGTAATATAGGGGCGGGTTTAGTAGACAATCTTTTTAACCTACAGACAATATCTGTACAAAACCAGCCCTATTTTAAATTGAATTAATCTGCTAATAAGGGTGGGTTCTGCTATTAATTCTTCTGCCAATACTACAGAATCGTCTAGTAAACTCACCCGTACCAACTGAAAAATTTCCCAGTCCCCAATCCCAAGTCCCCAGTCCCTATTATTCCGGTTTAACTATTACTATTCCATAAGCTTCTGGAGATAGAAAACTGTTAGCAGTAAATTGTAATTCTTCCTCATTAACACCTTGAATTCTGGCTGGATAATTGAGCATTGGATCTAAATTTTTGACCATTGATTGATAGTAACCGTACATTCCGGCCCGATCGCTAGGAGTTTCCGAAGCAAACACAAATCGATTTGCTACTTGAGTTCGCACGCGAGAAATTTCGGCTTTGGTGACAGGTTCTTTTTGTAAATTGCGAATATGTTCGGCGATCGCCAATTCTGCCGCCTCTAAATTTTCTACTGGTAAATGAGCCGAAATTTGAAAAATTCCTTGTAAACTGTGTGTTAAATTACTAGCAGAAATACTAGTTACTAAATGTCGATTTTCACGCAAATCTCGCACTAATCTAGAACTACGTCCTTGTCCTAAAATTGCTGCTAAAACATCTAAAGGATAAGTTTGGGATAACTCAGTCATTCCCGGTACTCGCCACATCATAATTAATCTAGCTTGCTGTAAGCTTTCATCCACATATTCCCGTTTCACAACTTCTGTAAAAGGTGTTTCTGGTTGCCATTCAGGAATAGCAAACCTGTCTGTAATAGAACATAAATTAGAGTGACGTTGAGTAAAACCTTCGGCGACAATTTCAAACAATTGTTCTACTGGTAAATTACCCACAACTGCCGCTGTAATTGATTGAGGTTGATACCAATTAAAGTGAAAATCTCGCATTTGTTGAGGCGTTAGAGATTCGATCACTGATGATGGGCCTAATACTGGACGACGGTAAGGTAATTGATCGAAAGCTGTTTCGATCGATCTCTGATAAGTACGCCGACGCGGGTTATCTTCCGCCCGACGAATTTCTTCTAAAACTACTAATCTTTCTCGTTCAAATGCTCGATCGGGAATACTAGGATTCAGCACCACATCAATTTGTAAAGGTGCTAAATCAGCGAAATCTTTCGGCGCAGTCGTAATATAAAACTGAGTATAATCCTGACTGGTAGCAGCGTTAGTAACAGCACCTCTCTCTTCAACCAAACGCTCAAATTCACCACTGGCTAAATTTTCGGTTCCCTTAAAAACCATGTGTTCTAAAAAGTGAGCCATGCCATTAATTTTATCTGACTCTACAGCAGAACCAACATTTAACCAGATACTTAAATTTACAGCTTCGATCGGCATTTGTTCGGCAACGATCGTTAGCCCATTAGGTAACTGATAGACAGTGGGGGCATTCAGAGGAGGAGACTTGAGCAAAATCGAGGTCATCAAACTTCATGGTTAGTGTAACGCTTCCTTCATCTTAACTACAGAGCCGGGAACGGGGAACGGTGAATAGTGAGAATTACTACATCAGTTAAGTTAAAATAATAAATATAAAGAAAAGTAAATTTATATGACAAGTCATCACAATAACAAAGTAATTGTCATTGGTGCCGGAATTGGTGGTTTAACCGCCGCCGCCTTACTTGCTCATCGGGGCTACCAAGTTTTAGTCTTAGATCAAGCCATAGTTCCCGGAGGATGCGCTTCCACATTTCAACGTCGTGGTTTTACTTTTGATGTTGGCGCTACTCAAGTAGCTGGGTTAGAACCGGGAGGCATTCATCACAAAATATTCTCAGAATTAGAAATAGATCTGCCAGAGGCGACATATTGCGATCCTGCTTGCGCGGTGTTTCTTCCTGGAGAAACTGAACCAATTAATGTGTGGCGAGATCCGCAAAAATGGCTTGCTGAACGTCAGCGACAGTTTCCCGGAAGTGAACCATTTTGGCAGTTATTGAGTAATTTATTTAGTTACAGTTGGGCTTTTCAATCTCGCGAGCCAATTTTACCGCCGCGTAATTTATGGGATTTGTGGCAATTAACTAAAGCAGTTCGACCTGATACTTTATTAACTTTACCCTACACTTTCTCGACGGTTGGAGATGCGTTACGTTATTTTGGTTTGGCGGAAAATGTACGGTTAAGAACTTTTTTAGATTTACAGTTAAAGCTTTATTCCCAAGTGGATGCAGAAGAAACAGCATTACTTTATGCTGCGACTGCTTTGGGTGTAAGTCAAGCACCACAAGGATTGTATCACTTAAAGGGTAGTATGCAGGTGTTGAGCGATCGCTTAGTCACCGCCTTGGAACGGGATGGCGGAAAATTATTAATGCGCCACACAGTAAAACAGATTTACACCGAAAACGGCAAAGCCACAGCCGTTCAAATTCACAATCAAAAAACCGGAGAAACTTGGACTGAAACCGCAGACCATATAATTGCTAATGTCACCGTTCAAAACCTAGTTCAACTATTAGGAGAAACCGCACCTAAAGGATATCGCTATCGCGTAGACAAACTACCACCAGCATCCGGCGCTTATGTCCTTTATTTAGGCGTAGATGAAACCGCTATTCCCCAAGAATGTCCCCCACATTTACAATTTTTCTACGATTACGAAGGGCCAATAGGCGAAAATAATTCCCTGTTTGTTTCCGTGAGTCGTCCGGGAGATGGACGTGCGCCAGAAGGTAAAGCCACAATTACAGCTTCCTCGTTTACAGATACCAGAATTTGGTGGAATTGCCCAGATTACGAAACCTTAAAAAGTAGATACACCCAAGAAGCTCTCTTCAAACTAGGTCAATATTTCAATCTCACCCCCGAAACAATTATCCACACCGAGGCAGCTACACCCCGTACCTTTGCCCGTTTTACGGCACGCGATCGAGGAGTAGTCGGTGGTATCGGTCAACGCATTCCCACTTTTGGCCCCTTTGGATTTGCCAATCGTACTCCCATTAATCATCTTTGGTTAGTCGGTGACTCCACCCATCCAGGAGAAGGAACTGCTGGTGTTTCCTACTCCGCCCTCACAGTCGTTAGACAAATCGATCGATTTTAGATTCATCAACTACAAATTTAAAATTTGGAAAAATCAAAATTCTAAAATCTAAAAATCAAAATTGTCTTAGGGGGTAGTTACTGGAGTATTAGTTTCCGTTGGTGACGAAGTTTCTGGGGTAGCTTCTGGAGTAGCTGCTGGGGTAACGGGAGCTTGTTCCTGTTGAGGTGCGAAGTATTCAGGACTTGGGGGAGGTGGAGGATTCAAGATATTTTTCCAGACTTCGATTTGCGCTTTTGCTTCTGCGTAAGCACTAGTCCCAGGTGGAATACTTTTAGCAATTTCTATTGCCCCAGGCAAATCATAATTTGCCCGATCTTGCGCTTGGGAAAGAATTTGGTAACTCCATTGATTCATGGCAGTTTCCGCTTCCGATCGCATTGCCGAACTTCTCGGAATACCCCTCAACAACTGAATAGCCGATACTAAAGAATCAGCCGTACCAGCACTTGCTAACTGTTGTGCTTGTTGCCAATTCTGTTGCGTTCTGACTTGCGCTTGCCAATCTTGAATTGCCGACTGTGCCTGATTAGACAACGACCTACCTGGCTTAATTTGTTGAGCAGTATTAATTGCTGCTGCGAAATTACCCGAATTAGCTAATTGTCTTGCCTGATCTAAATATGGCTGGTCTTCCATTCGCTGAATTTGACCAGTCCATTGGGAAATTTTACTTTGCGCTTCCGAATACAAAGCCCGACCTCTACCAATTTTAGAAGCTTCATTAACTGCTGCTGCCAAAGAAGTGTTATCTCCCAAGCTGGCTACTTGCTGAGCTCTCTGCAACTTCGGACGATCTTCTATTGTTTGAATTTGAGCTTGCCATGCGGCAATCTGTTGTTTTGCTTCCTGCGATCTGGGATTATTCTCTGGAATTTGTTGTGCTTCTCTAATTGCTGCTTGTAAGTCATTGATACTGCCCATACCAGCCAACTGACGGGCTTTATCTAACTGAGCTACGTCTTGTTGTTCTTTTTGCCAACGCAATAACCAATCTTGAGCTTTATCATACAAAGGTCGATTGGGGCTAATCCTTTGCACTTGGTTAATTGCCGCATCTAAACTACCTACTGTCCCTTCTTGAGCTAAAGCTAATGCTTGTGCCAAGTTGGTGAAGTCTTCTACATCACCCTGTAAGTTCACAATTGAAGGGATTTGCCGGACTATAGACAGAGCGCCATCTACATCTTGATTATCCAACTGTTTTTGCGCTAAATCCAGCATTTTCCGCCCAAATTCCACAATTGCGGTTTTAGAAGCTTCGTAAAGATAGCTTTTTGAACCAATGCCTTGGGCTAATTTAATTGCTTCTAATAAGTTTTTTACACCACCCTCGTCTGCCAATTTCCGTGCTTTGGTTAAACTTTCACCATCTTGTCTAGCTGAGGCAATAATTTGGGTCAGTTCTTCATATTTTGTGCTTTCCCAATATTTGTTGCCAATGTAAAGCAAGCGTACAGCTTCTCGGAAGGCTTGAGTCCAGTTTTCTTTACGTACTTCTGCTTCGGCTGCTCGATAGTAACCTTCTGCTTTTGCCCAAACAGCACGCCAACGCTGGATGCGTTTTTCTACGAGTGTATAAGCGGGAACATCAGAGGGAATTTTTTTAGCTGTGGCGATCGCTTCATCTAATTTACCAGTGTCAAAAGACTTATCTGCCAAATTTAAAATCTCTTGCGACCATTCTTTGATCAGTGCGTTTGCTTCATCCCGTAATGGGTGATCTGGGGGCAGAGTTTTTACCAGGGAAATGGCTTCGAGCAAGCCTTTCACTGTCTGCTTATTTGCTAACGTTTCCGCGCAGGAAATCCGCTCTGACGCTGAGGCTGTCATTAAGTTAATTGACGAGCAGTTGGGCAGTGCTGGCAGCGTTAACAACAAAGCTACTGCCAGTGTTCCCACTCCGCCTGCGCTAACTGTTGCTAACGCTACCCAGAATTGCCACTTTCCTGTTAACTGTTGTACCGCCGGAGGCATTTTGATCTGCACTTGTTTTAACTTTTTGCTGATTTGCCTGAGTTTCCCATTCACAGAAGCTTCGCTTTCGCCAATTTTGTCAGTCTGTTCTTCTACTGTGACTGGCGTTTCATACTCGTTGCTTGCTGGTGAAACTGAAGCCTCAACTTTGGGTTCTTCGTGCAGAGTGCCTTTAGGCTGAACAGCGTTATTTGGAATCAGAGGCGGAATTGGCGTTTCGCGAAGCGATCCCTGTGGGAATCGATTTTTATTTCCCTGCTCTGACGCTTTCATCGGCAACCATTGGTTCGGATTTCCCCGTTCTCTCATAGCTCACACCAAAATCATCCTGCATTAACCTGGCTAGCTCGAATATGCAGTGGTAGCATCCTACCCCTCTAATTCCAAAAAAGCTAGATCTTGGGCAATATATATTTTAATTAGCATCCTCTCAACAATTTGTCACCTTATGTTAGCCAGAAGATTCAGCCCGTAAATCGGAAATTAGTTGAGCTAATTCATCACTGCTGGCTTGATAAACTTCTCCACAGAAATGGCAAATAGCCTCAGCACCATTATCTTTTTCGATCATGTCCTGCAATTCTGCTTCTCCCAACAGTTTGAGCGCACCTAAAACTCGCTCGTAGGAGCAATTACACTGAAAACGTAACAGTTGTACTTCTGGCAATTGTACTAGCCCCATATCTCCCAGCAATTGCTGAAAAATATCTGGTAATGTCTTACCTGCCTGTAACAAAGGTGTAAATCCTGACAATGCCTCTACCCTAGACTCTAGAGTTTGTACCAAAGCTTCGTCCGATGCAGCTTTAGGCATCACTTGGAGCAAAATACCACCAGATGCCGTAACTACGCCAGCCTCGACAAATACTCCCACTACTAAAGCCGAAGGTGTCTGTTCGGAAGTAGCCAGATAATACGAAACATCATCGCCGATTTCCCCAGAAACCAGTTCTACTGTACTGGAGTAAGGATAACCATATCCCACATCTCGGACTACGTAGAGATATCCATCTTTACCTACCGCTCCACCTACATCTAGTTTGCCTTTGGCATTAGGTGGTAGTTCAATTCCAGGATTGTCCACATAACCTCGGACTGTACCATCTAACCCAGCATCAATTAAAATTCCCCCTAAAGGGCCATCTCCTTTCACCCGAATATTTACTCTTGATTCCGGTCGCTTCATACTAGAAACTAACAACAACCCTGCTGACATCGTGCGCCCCAAGGCAGCAGTGGCTACGTAAGAAAGCTGATGCCGCCGTTTCGCTTCGTCTGTGAGGCGTGTTGTAATTACACCAACGGCACGAATTCCTCCATCGGCAGCAGTGGCTCTAATTAACTGATCGGCCATGTTATTTCCTTACATTTCTTAACATCTCCTATTGTAAGGACTCTTGTTCAAACCAGTTGGTAATCAGAAAAATTTCTCTTTGTTGACTTTTCCCTTCTTTGCCCTTTCAGTTTCAACTCACTTGTTTACCAAGACGACAAAGGAAATGCTAAGGTACAGAAAAAATTGTTAGTTTGGTAATAATTTAATTTATGCTGGGTAATTTTCAACATAGTAATTTGCGAATTGAAGTGGAAGCAGAGGAAAGTGCAATTGGAGAAAGTTTGCTCTATCCCAGGAAGTTACAGCAATGGTTATGGCCGCAAAGTTTAGATTATAATTTACCAGAGCAATTTCACAGTGGATTACAGTTTACTACTTGGCTAGGTCCGATCGCAATTCAACACCAAGTTGATGTAGCTGAATCTAATCATCTTCGCTTGATTTTAAGTCAAGGAATTGATGGTTTTCACGAATGGTATTGGGGTAATGGTTGGGTACAATCCCGTTTGGAAGGTATCTCTTTACTCCCATTAAATTTAGCACAAACTTTCAGTTTGCTGAGATTAAGAGAATTTCTCACAAATAATCAAACTAAACCTTAAATTATAATTGGCAACAGGGAACAGGGAACAGGGAACAGGATAAATTTTTAATTGTCTACCCTTGTCCCCTTGTTCCTCAACCACTAATTTGAATCATGAATAGCTCATCTTTGGCGCTCTTTTTTAGCTATTTCATTTAATCCTACTTGGTCTAACAAAGAGAGAATATCACCATAAGTAGATTGATTAGGATTAGCTGTAAAAGCACTACTAAGTGTTTCTAGCGCATCATACCAATAACCTTGTTGAGCATAAATTCTAGCTTTTTGTTGGGGCGTATTTGCTTGAGATAATTTCTGAGTTAACTCTGGTGTTGCAGCAACTCGCTTAATTCCAGTTTCCACTGAGATTTTACGTCTTTTTCCTTCAACAATACAGGGAACTGAAACTGACCAATTGTATTCTGTTCCTACTTCTAATTTCACTTGATCTTTCGGTAGCTGCATTTGGATTATTCCGGCTGAGGGTTGTAATTGTTCAGCATAAATTGGTTCTTTTTCTCCAGCTTTTCGCAATTCAAATACCATAATTTCCACATCTTTATTTGGTAAATACCAAAGTAAGGTGGGATTACTAGAAGTAGTTAATCCTAAATGATTTTGTGGGACTAGGAGAGTTGGTGTTGTAGAAATACATTCTTTTGGTACAGTTTGAAGATTCGCTGGGGGAGGTGTGGCAGTACCCCTAGTTCTTGTCCAGTTATCGTCAGATTCTAAAATAGTGGGTTTTTCATAAGCTCTAGCTCCACCTGAGCCTGTGGCTCCTGGCGCTCCGCGATCGGGAGGACTATACTGAATATTTCCAGGTAAAGATTGAGCTAACGTTGGTGAATTGAATAGCCCAATTGATATGCGTTTAAATAGGTGATTAGAGGAACTATTACTGGGAGTAACTAACTGAACTAAGAGCATTGATATGATGCTTAAAATCAAGGGATTTTGTTGACGACAGTTAATCATATTTTTTCAGCTTTATTCTTTGAAACACAAACCTACCTGAACCGAACAAAATTTTTGAGCTAGTATACTCTAATTTGACTCAATTCCGGCAAAAATTGTTTCAGATACTAAGTATCTTGAGTGAAAGCCTGAAACGTTTCTCTCTAAATTGCCGTTCAAACCCTCTCCCCTGTTCCCTAAGCAAGCAATTTAAATTGATTAACAGTTTCTACTTAGTCTGACTTTTGCTTATCTTGGTTTAATCAGTAACACTGAGCAAGGAGCATCTTCTATGACTTGGCTGCTTACCGATCGCTCTAAAATGCGTTTTACCCCTGTCAACCCACGACTACCGATAATAATTAAATCAGCATGGTGAATATTGGCAAGACGGACTATTTCTTCGGCTGGATCGCCTGTAACTATTTCTAATTCACTTTGATAAGGCAGTCTATTTTGGTAAGTCTGCAACTGCTTTTCGGCTTTCCGGTAGGGAATTTCCTCACTTATGCCGTGAGGTCGATCGGCAGACCATTCCACATCCTCTCCCGGCGGTGGAATAACGTGAGAGAGGATAACTTTGGTTTCTGGTTGTAAATTAATTTCATCAAGGCTGTGAATTACCTGTTCGGATAGTTCTGTCCCATCTAATGCCACCAGAATGGTTTTCAGCACAAATCAAGCCTCCTCAAAGAGTAGTTGTGAGTTTTGAGTTTTCTGTTTCGATTTATAAAAATATCTTCAATTGCCAATTAAATGAAGGCGGGTTTATCTATTTTTATGATTTCCCATTGGCCTCATGATAAAACCGTTGCCTCCTAAACTCAAAACTCTGACGAGACACTCTGGCAGTAAATCAAAATTAAAGTTCCGGCTAGATCGTAGATATTTGACGATCAAGATGGGAAACGAACAGGATTATACTGACTTTAGGTTTGGCAATCAATGATTTCCGGCACTCACCTACCTGGCAATGGGATTAATCAAAGTTAATTAAGCTTTGCTGTCAACTGTTTTTAGGATGAAGATTTGGGATTACGTTCTTGACCAGACTCGCGTCGGGAAACTCTGAGTCGTACTGAGTCTCCATGAGAAGGTAGTCCTTCTGCATTTGTCAATGCCTCGATCGCACCAGCTACTTTCTGGAGGGCGGTAGCTGAATATTGAATCAGGCTAGAGTGTTTCATAAAGGTTTCTACGCCCAAGGCAGAGGCATAGCGGGCGGCACCAGAAGTTGGTAAGGTATGATTTGGCCCTGCTAGGTAATCGCCTACCGCTTCTGGGGTAGAATGACCCAGGAAGATGGCTCCGGCATGACGAATTAAATCCAAGGTTGACCAAGGATCTTCCACTTCTAGTTCCAAGTGTTCGGGAGCAAATTCGTTAGACAGTTCCGCAGCTATGGCGAGGGACTCCACAAATACGATTAAGCCATAGTGAGCGATCGCTTTTTCTGTCAGCGTCCGGCGTGGGTGATCCACCAATTGCAGTTCTACCTCTGCTTGGACTTTATGCGCCAAAGTAGAATCAGTGGTCAACAGAATCGCCGAAGCCATTGGATCGTGTTCTGCTTGCGCCAACAAATCAGCAGCTACATGGACTGGATTAGCAGTTTTATCGGCAATTACCAGTACTTCTGATGGCCCTGCTAACGAGTCTATGCCCACAGTGCCATAAACCAATTTTTTCGCCAATGTCACGTAAATGTTACCAGGCCCAGTAATGACATCTACTTTGGGTATAGTTTCTGTCCCGAATGCTAGTGCAGCGATCGCTTGCGCCCCACCCACACGATAAATTTCCGTAATCCCTGCTTCCTGTGCTGCTACCAACACAGCTGGGGAAATCGTTTTTTCTACCCCTGGAGGCGTGACCATAACAATGCGGGGTACTCCAGCCACTTTAGCCGGAATCGCATTCATTAGCACAGTACTGGGATAAGCGGCGCGACCACCCGGAACGTAAATTCCTGCTTTATCTACTGGTCTGTAACGCTTACCCAACACTACTTCGTCATCTTTAAACTGTACCCAGGACTTGGGTACTCGCTGTCGGTGGAAAGCTTCGACCTGTTCCTTCGCTAGAAGAATTGCATTTAACAATTCTTTTGATACTTGTTGATAAGCAGCATCCAATTCGGAACCGCTGACCCGCAACTCTTCTAATGTTAAGTTTTGTTGATCGAATTCCGCCGTATAATGCAATACTGCTCGGTCGCCCTGCGTTTTAATGCGCTGAAGGACTTCCCGAACTGTTGCTTCTTTATGAACAATCTGGTCAGTGGAAGTGCGATCGCGGATACGCCGCAATTCTGATTCTGCCTCAGTCCGCTCAGTGATGATTCGCAGCATGGAGTTAGGAATGCCAATCTTAGGAAGTTACCCGTTTGTTTTTAGGGGCACAGACACCCTGGTAATTTCGCGGGGTTGGTTGTCAAACCATCTGTTTTTAAGATAAGTATGTTTGGTCAACTCGTCCCTAATTTCCAGGCTTGCCCATTAATTTGTTTCTCTAGCTTAACTTGAGATTTCGATCGCGGATCGCTCCCAGGTCAGCATAGATGTTATATTAGTTTTTCCAGGACTTTCAATGTTTATTTAGATAGAGTAGCTTCGGAAGAACAGCAGTGGCTAATATTAAGTCCGCTATTAAGCGAGTAAAAATTGCCGAACGCAACCGTTTGCGTAACAAAGCTTACAAATCAGCAGTTAGAACGCTGATGAAGGGATATTTTGCAGCCGTAGACACCTACGCTGCTAATCCTACCCCAGAATCGCTCACAGAGGTACAGCAGCGGATGTCAGCTGCTTACAGCAAAATCGACAAAGCCGTGAAAAAAGGCGTGTTGCATCCCAACACAGGGGCGCGGAAAAAATCTCGTCTAGCCCGAACCTTAAAGCGCCATACTAACCCAGCAACGGCTACACCTTCCTAAGAGGAAATGGAGATGGGGAGATGGGGAGATGGGGAATTTTATTAACTCAAAACTTCCCAATCTTTCTTTATAACTCAGAACTCTCTAGGGCGGGTTTTGACTGTTAATTCTTCTGCTATGACCACAGGCTTATCTGCTAAACCCGCCCCTACAACTCATAACTCAAAACTTTCCCCTAACCATGCAGTTGATTGATACCCACGTACACATCAATTTTGATGTGTTTGAGGCAGACTTAGATGCTGTTGGACAACGCTGGCGCGATGCGGGAGTTATTTCTTTAGTACACTCTTGCGTCCATCCAGGAGAGTTTCCCAGTATTCAGGCGCTTTCTAAGCGGTTTCCTGAACTGTTTTTTGCTGTGGGTCTACATCCTCTGGATGCCGAAAAGTGGACAGCAAACACCTACGAGCAAATATTTGACTTGTGTAGTTCAGATCCCAAAGTAGTCGCTATAGGTGAAATGGGACTGGATTTTTACAAGGCGCAAAACCAACAACAGCAGGAAGAAATTTTTCTCTTTCAATTGGAAATAGCTCGAAAACTCAAAAAGCCAGTAATTATTCATTGTAGAGATGCAACTTTGCGAATGCGGGAGCTAATGCAAGATTTTTGGGCAAATTCTGGCTCAGTTGATGGGGTTATGCACTGTTGGAGCGGAACTACTGAAGAAACTCAATGGTTTTTAGACTTAGGTTTCTATATTAGCCTGAGTGGTGTAGTAACATTCAAAAATGCGATCGCCATTCAACAATCAGCCAAAATGATTCCCGAAGGTAGGTTGCTGGTGGAAACAGATTGCCCATTTCTTGCCCCAGTTCCCAAACGGGGAAAACGTAACGAACCAGCTTATGTTCGCTATGTGGCTGAATTTGTGGCTGATTTACGTGGGGTGTCACCAGAAGCGATCGCTAACACCACAACTCAAAATGCTTGTCAATTGTTTAGTCTGCCAATTACGGGAAAAGGGGTGTAAACCGCAACTTGCTGCAACAGACTATCTAATAAGGGAGAAGGTAAAAGGCTTGGACAAAGCTTTTTCAGCTTTTGCAACAGAAGATAGTTATTTTTGCTACTTGAGACGAATTAAAAAATTCTGGCTTCCAATACTAAAAAAACCGTTTTAGGTCAACAAAGATGGGTAACATTACGCCATAATGTTTAAGGGGGAAATTACAGTGGGGGAAAACGCCGTGAATCAACGAGTTAGCCTAAACACTATTGCTACGCTACAATATCATAGCCACAAAAGAAGCACACAGGCAAATGACTGCGAGCTGCCAGACGGCACACCGCGCTACCGACACCAGAGGTGAAAAGCCTGATATTTTTAAATTTGCTTGCCAAGCCACCAACGTTTAACTTTATGAGAGCAGCTTTTAAAGCGATATCAATATCATCTAGTACGGTCGGCGTGACCGGAACTTATGTCTTTGGACAACAACAGCCGACTATCTGGAGAGAGATTTCGCAGAAGAAAGCTAAATTCAGTTTAACGAGGTAATGGTAACTTTTAAAGCCCAGCGCAGCATTCTGTGACAAAACTTAAGTCAAAGCAAAATGCTACCATGCAAAATTCAAAAGCCGATCGGGATTCACAGATTTACCGGATTTTTTGATTAATCCTGCTCCAGAATGTAAGTCAATAAATCCGACCAAGATTGAAGGATTGGAGGATTTTAAGATTAATTCTAGCAATCCAATAAATCAAATAATCAATCCTGCTCATCTTGAAAATCTTTAAATCCTGTTTTACTTTTTGAATTTGGGATTGTTTAGTGGTAATCTACAAAACCTTTGCTGAGATTCAAGACTTGCAATTAACAAACTACACAGATTTTCATACTTTCGATTTAGGATTGAGGATGCTTCGTCAATTCAGAATGCCAAATGCCAAAATCTTTCTGTGGGATTTGGACATTTTAATTTTGAATTGTTTAACTAATCCCCAATCAAACTAGGTTAGTCAATTAACCTATTGTTCTGTTTGCGATCGCCTAAAACTTAAAAATTAACTATGCTTGCTGACCAAATGAACAAATCCACCCAAGAGTCTCCCACTGCTAATGTTACACTACCTGACCTAGTAGAAATCCAACGCTCCAGCTTTCGTTGGTTCCTAGAAGAAGGATTAATCGAAGAACTTAGTAGCTTCTCCCCAATTACCGACTATACAGGAAAGCTAGAACTGCATTTTTTAGGTAAAGACTACAAACTGAAAAGACCTAAATACGACGTAGACGAAGCCAAACGCCGGGATAGTACCTACGCCGTCCAAATGTACGTTCCCACCCGATTAATAAACAAAGAAACCGGACAAATCAAAGAACAAGAAGTCTTCATCGGCGACTTACCCTTAATGACAGACCGAGGCACCTTCATCATCAACGGTGCTGAACGAGTCATCGTCAATCAAATCGTCCGTTCCCCTGGAGTTTACTACAAATCAGAAGTAGATAAAAACGGTCGGCGTACCTACTCAGCCTCCCTCATTCCCAACCGAGGCGCATGGCTGAAATTTGAAACCGACAAAAACGACTTAGTTTGGGTCAGAATTGACAAAACCCGCAAACTTTCTGCCCAAGTTCTCTTAAAATCCTTGGGATTAGCAGACAACGAAATCTTCGATGCCTTGCGTCACCCAGAATACTTCCAGAAAACCTTGGAAAAAGAAGGCAACCCTTCCGAAGAAGAAGCCTTGATGGAACTCTATCGCAAACTGCGTCCAGGGGAACCACCTACCGTTTCCGGTGGTCAACAACTCTTAGACTCTCGGTTCTTCGACCCCAAACGTTACGACTTGGGTAGAGTAGGGCGCTACAAACTCAACCGGAAACTGCGTTTGAGTGTTCCAGATACCATGCGGGTACTCACACCTCAAGACATTCTTGCCAGCATTGACTACCTGATTAACCTTGAGTTTGACATTGGTAGTACAGACGACATCGACCACTTAGGCAACCGTCGCGTTCGTAGCGTGGGAGAACTGCTGCAAAACCAAGTCCGCGTCGGATTAAACCGTTTAGAAAGAATCATCAGAGAACGGATGACAGTTTCCGATGCCGAAGTTTTGACACCCGCCTCTCTAGTCAACCCCAAACCTCTAGTTGCTGCAATTAAAGAATTTTTTGGTTCGTCCCAACTCTCGCAGTTCATGGATCAAACCAACCCTCTAGCAGAATTAACTCACAAACGGCGACTTTCTGCACTAGGCCCCGGTGGATTAACCAGAGAACGCGCCGGGTTTGCAGTTCGGGATATTCACCCCTCTCACTATGGTCGGGTTTGTCCTATTGAAACACCTGAAGGGCCGAACGCAGGCTTAATCAGTTCCTTGGCTACCCATGCTAGAGTTAATCAGTATGGCTTCTTAGAAACCCCCTTCTGGCGAGTAGAAAATGCGATCGTACAATCTCACTTGCCCCCAGCCTACATGACCGCTGACGAAGAAGACGACAAGCGGGTAGCACCTGGAGATATTCCCATTGACGAAAACGGCAGAATTTTAGGAGATACCGTCCCAGTACGTTATCGTCAAGAATTTACCACTACTACTCCAGACCAAGTAGACTATGTAGCTGTTTCCCCGGTACAAATCATTTCCGTCGCTACTTCTTTGATTCCCTTCTTAGAACATGACGACGCAAACCGGGCACTGATGGGTTCCAATATGCAGCGGCAAGCGGTACCATTACTCAGACCGGAACGACCCTTAGTAGGCACAGGACTAGAAGCCCAAGCTGCTAGGGATAGCGGGATGGTGATTGTTTCCCGGACTGATGGAGAAGTGATTTATGTTGATGCCGAAAGAATCAGAGTTCGTCCTGCGTCATCAATAGGAAGCAACGGGAAAGAAGAACAGCCGAAAGATATTGAATATGTCCTGCAAAAATATCAACGTTCCAACCAAGATACCTGCTTGAACCAAAGACCGATCGTACAAGTAGGCGATATAGTACAAGCAGGTCAAGTAATGGCTGATGGTTCCGCTACAGAAGGCGGCGAACTAGCATTAGGACATAACATCTTAGTCGCTTATATGCCTTGGGAAGGCTATAACTACGAAGACGCAATCCTAATTTGCGAACGCTTAGTTTATCAGGACATTTACACCTCAATTCACGTCGAAAAGTTTGAAATTGAAGCCAGACAAACCAAACTAGGGCCTGAAGAAATTACTCGTGAAATTCCCAACGTTGGGGAAGATGCCCTCAGACAACTGGATGAAACCGGAATTATTCGGATTGGGGCTTGGGTAGAATCTGGAGATATTCTAGTTGGTAAAGTGACACCAAAAGGTGAATCTGACCAACCCCCTGAAGAAAAACTCCTGCGGGCAATTTTCGGGGAAAAAGCCAGAGATGTGCGGGATAACTCCCTGCGCGTACCTAACGGCGAAAAAGGTCGCGTTGTCGATGTGCGGGTGTTTACTCGCGAACAAGGCGACGAACTACCCCCAGGCGCAAACATGGTCGTCCGCGTTTATGTCGCCCAAAAACGGAAAATCCAAGTAGGCGATAAAATGGCAGGTCGTCATGGTAATAAAGGGATTATTTCTCGGATTTTGCCATTGGAAGATATGCCTTATTTACCAGATGGTACTCCAGTAGATATTGTGTTGAATCCTCTGGGTGTACCTTCCCGGATGAACGTCGGACAGGTTTTTGAATGCTTGCTTTCTTGGGCGGGAGAAAACTTGGGATATCGGTTTAAAGTTGTCCCATTTGACGAACGCTATGGACAAGAAGCTTCACGGGCAACAGTTCATGGCAAATTAGACCAAGCCAGGGACGAAACAGGGAAAGAGTGGCTGTTCCGCCCAGAACACCCAGGTAAGATTATCGTCTACGATGGGCGCACAGGGGAACCATTCGATCGACCAATCACCGTCGGTAAAGCTTATATGCTGAAGCTGGTACACTTGGTCGATGATAAGATTCACGCCCGTTCAACAGGCCCATACTCCTTGGTGACACAACAACCTTTGGGTGGTAAAGCGCAACAAGGTGGTCAGCGGTTTGGAGAAATGGAAGTGTGGGCGCTAGAAGCATTCGGCGCAGCGTACACTTTACAAGAATTGCTGACAGTAAAATCTGACGATATGCAGGGGCGGAATGAAGCGCTAAATGCGATCGTTAAGGGTAAAGCAATTCCTCGTCCTGGTACACCAGAATCTTTCAAGGTATTAATGCGGGAGTTGCAATCTTTGGGATTGGATATTGCCGTACATAAAGTGGAAACCCAAGAAGATGGTAGCACCAGAGATGTGGAAGTTGATTTGATGGCTGATGTTGGAGGTCGTCGGACTCCTAGTAAGCCAACTTATGAGTCTTTGACTCGTGAGGATTTGGTAGAGGAAGAAGAATAATTAGTAATGGGTAAGAGGTAGTTGGTAGTTGGTAATGGGAAAAGAAGATAGAATTCAGAATTAAAAAATTTCGCCTGTCTTCTGTCTCCTTAAAAAGGCCAACTACCCACTACCAACTCCCTAAAAAACTTGATTTTCTAATAGGAATATTTTGAATTTCGGAGTACAAATGGCTAAGCTGGAACAGCGTTTTGATTATGTAAAAATTGGCATTGCTTCACCAGAAAGAATTCGGCAATGGGGAGAAAGAACTCTACCTAATGGACAAATAGTTGGTGAAGTAACCAAGCCAGAAACTATTAACTATCGCACCCTAAAGCCAGAAATGGATGGCTTGTTTTGTGAGCGGATTTTTGGCCCAGCTAAAGATTGGGAATGTCATTGCGGTAAATATAAAAGAGTCAGACATAGAGGAATTGTTTGCGAACGTTGCGGCGTAGAAGTAACCGAATCTAGAGTGCGGCGGCATCGCATGGGCTATATTAAATTGGCAGCGCCAGTTGCCCATGTTTGGTATCTCAAGGGAATTCCTTCTTATATTGCGATTCTCTTAGATATGCCGTTGCGGGATGTGGAACAAATTGTTTACTTTAATGCTTATGTGGTTCTAGATCCTGGTAATGCGCCTAACCTCACTTATAAGCAACTGCTGAGTGAAGATCAGTGGATGGAAATTGAAGATCAAATTTATAGTGAGGATACCCAACTCGCAGGCGTAGAAGTAGGAATTGGTGCTGAAGCATTACAACGGTTACTCCAAGATTTGAATCTGGAAAAAGAGGCGGAACAATTACGCGAAGAAATCGCTTCGGCTAAAGGACAAAAACGCGCTAAATTAATTAAAAGATTGCGCGTTATGGATAACTTTGTCGCAACTGGTTCCCTTCCAGATTGGATGGTTTTAGAAGTTATTCCGGTGATTCCGCCTGATTTACGCCCGATGGTGCAATTGGATGGTGGTCGGTTTGCTACTTCGGATTTGAATGATTTGTATCGTCGGGTAATTAATAGGAATAACCGTTTAGCTAGATTACAGGAAATTTTAGCGCCGGAAATCATTGTCCGTAATGAAAAACGGATGTTGCAAGAAGCAGTAGACGCTTTAATTGATAATGGTCGGCGTGGTAGAACGGTGGTTGGTGCTAATAATCGTCCGCTGAAATCTCTCTCCGATATTATTGAAGGGAAGCAAGGACGTTTCCGGCAAAACTTGTTAGGTAAACGGGTGGATTATTCTGGTCGTTCTGTAATTGTGGTAGGGCCAAAATTAAAGATTCACCAGTGCGGTTTGCCTAGAGAAATGGCGATCGAACTTTTCCAACCCTTCGTTATCCATCGCTTAATTCGCCAAGGCTTAGTAAATAACATTAAAGCGGCGAAAAAGTTAATTCAACGCAACGATCCAAGCGTTTGGAATGTTTTGGAAGAGGTAATTGAAGGACACCCAGTATTATTAAACCGGGCACCAACATTACACAGATTAGGGATTCAAGCTTTTGAACCAATTTTGGTGGAAGGAAGGGCAATTCAATTACACCCATTAGTTTGTCCAGCATTTAACGCTGACTTTGATGGCGACCAAATGGCGGTTCACGTTCCTTTATCTTTGGAATCTCAGGCAGAAGCAAGATTGCTCATGTTAGCTTCTAATAATATCTTGTCTCCGGCAACTGGTAGACCAATTGTTACTCCTAGCCAAGATATGGTTCTGGGTTGTTATTATTTGACTGCTGAGAATCCGGCTTATGCTAAGGATAAAGACCGCTATTTCTCTACTGTTGATGATGTAATTGTTGCCTACGAACAAAAAGAAATTAACCTCCATTCATACATAATGGTGAGGTTTAATGGCAAGACTGTAAATTCGGAACCAGAAAAACTCGAAAGTGAAGAACGATCGAGTGATGGACACTTTGTAATGAAAACTTACGTGGGTGAGAAAAGTGGCGCACTTTTGCGCCGAGTCCGGGAAGATGCGGAAGGTAATTTAATTAACCAATATATTCGCACAACTCCGGGGAGGATTATTTTCAATAAGACGATCGAAAATGCCCTGCAATAAAAAAGTCTTAGTCATTGGTCAGATAGCGATTCGCCCATAGCTTCGCCAAAGTCATTAGTCATTAGTCAAGAAAGTAACGTCAGACTAATGACTAATGACAAATAACTTACAAAGTGAAATCAGCAATTACCAACTACCAATTACCAATTACCATGACAGAAGAACAAGTATTTCGTAATCACGTTGTAGACAAAGGTCAATTAAAGAAATTAATTACCTGGGCATTTACTCACTATGGAACAGCTAGAACTGCCCAAATAGCAGACAAACTGAAAGACTTAGGTTTCCGTTATGCTACTAAAGCTGGAGTATCTATATCTGTAGATGACTTGCAAGTACCAGATAGCAAACGTGAACTTTTAGAAGCAGCAGAAGAAGAAATTCGGAACACTGAACAGCGTTATTCTAGAGGGGAAATTACTGAAGTAGAACGCTTCCAAAAAGTAATTGATACTTGGAACAGTACTTCAGAAATTCTCAAAGATGAAGTTGTTACTAACTTCCGCAAAAAAGACCCCCTGAACTCCGTCTACATGATGGCGTTTTCCGGTGCTAGAGGTAACATTTCTCAGGTGCGCCAATTGGTAGGAATGCGGGGACTAATGGCAGATCCCCAAGGACGAATCATTGACTTACCAATTAAAACAAATTTCCGGGAAGGATTAACGGTTACAGAATACATTATTTCTTCTTACGGTGCTCGTAAAGGATTAGTAGATACCGCATTAAGAACGGCAGATTCCGGTTACTTAACTCGCCGCTTAGTAGACGTTTCCCAGGATGTAATCATTCGGGAATTAGACTGCGGTACTAATCGGGGCATTTCGATGAAGCCGATGACAGATGGCGATCGCGTTCTCATCCCCCTGAAAGACCGCCTACTCGGACGGATGTTAGCTGCCGATGTACCCCATCCCAGGACAGGGGAAATCATTGCCAAACGCAACCAACCGATCGACGATGACTTAGCCGCAGAAATCGGTAAAGCTGCTGTAGAGGAAGTGATCCTCCGCAGTCCCCTTACCTGTGAAGCAGCGCGTTCCGTCTGTCAAACTTGCTACGGTTGGAGTTTAGCTCATGCCAAAATGGTAGATTTAGGTGAAGCTGTGGGTATTATTGCCGCGCAATCGATCGGTGAACCAGGCACCCAGCTAACCATGAGAACCTTCCACACTGGAGGCGTATTCACTGGAGAAGTAGCTAAAGTCATCAAATCCAACATGGATGGCACAGTTAAATATAGCCGTGGCCTCCGGGTTCGCCCATATCGTACTCGTCATGGTGAAGAAGCCTTTATCGCAGAAACCAACGGCGAAATCACCGTCACTGGAACAGAGAAATCCGAAACTTTCCAAATCGCCCAAAGCTCAATTCTCTTAGCAGCCGATAACAGCAAAGTCAAAGCTGGAAAAATGCTCGGAGAAGTCCCGATTACTGGGCGCAACGTCCGTCGCAGTACAGAAAAAGCTGTAAAAGACGTAGCCTCTGACTTAGCCGGAGAAGTCAAATTTGCTGACTTGATCCCGGAAGAAAAAACCGATCGCCAAGGCAACACCACCAGAATCGCCCAACGTGGCGGACTAGTCTGGGTACTCTCAGGAGAAGTATACAACCTCCCACCCGGAGCCGAACCAGTAGTCAAAAACAACGACAAAATCCAAGCTAACAGCGTCCTCGCCGAAACCAAACTAGTGAGCGAACATGGTGGCGTAGTCCGCTTACCCCAAGACAACAACACAGGCTTAGCCCGGGAAATAGAAATCATCACCGCCTCAGTACTCTTAGATACAGCCAGAGTTCGCGGCGAAAAATATCAAGGAGTCGATCACTACCTGATTGAAACCCAAGGCGGACAACTTTTCTCCTTAAAAGCCGCCCCAGGGACAAAAGTACAAAACAACCAGGTAGTAGCCGAACTCATAGACGATCGCTACCGCACCAACACAGGCGGTATCATTAAATACGCCGGAGTAGAAGTAGCCAAACGCGGCAAAGCCAAACAAGGTTACGAAGTCATCCAAGGCGGCACCCTCCTCTGGATACCAGAAGAAGCCCACGAAGTTAACAAAGACATCTCCTTACTTTTAGTTGAAGATGGACAATTTATCGAAGCCGGAACCGAGGTAGTCAAAGACATCTTCTGTGCTAGTTCCGGGGTGATCGAAGTCGTCCAGAAAAACGACATCTTGCGGGAAATCGTGATTAAACCAGGAGACTTGCACTTAATTGATGACTTGGAAGCGATCGCGCCAGACTTTCGTTCTATAATGACCGAAAACACAGGCAGCCTCGTTCACCCAGGGCAAGAAGTCTATCCCGGAATCAGCACTCAAGAGTTACGCTACGTAGAATACGTCGAAACCCCCGAAGGCCCAGCCCTCCTACTGCGCCCAGTACAGGAATTCCACATCCCCGATCACCCAAGCGTCCCCACCCAAAGAGCTTCATCAAAAGCACCAGGGGAGCAGGGGAGCAGGGGAGCAGGGGACTCCGAATCAGAAAATCCCACCCTTGCCCTATCATCATCTGAACTAGCATTAGACGCAGCCCAATCTTTAGAACTGCGGGCTGTTCAAAGACTACCTTACAAAGACGGAGAACGAGTCAAATCTGTAGAAGGGTTAGACTTACTGCGGACACAATTAGTATTAGAAATTGGCAGAGATGCACCCCAACTGGCAGCAGACATCGAGCTAATCCCAGACGAAAACGACCCAGATGTAATGCGTCTCCAACTGGTGATCTTAGAATCATTAGTAATCCGTCGTGACGTAGCAGCAGATGCCACCCAAGGCAGCACTCAAACTCGCCTCCTTGTACACAACGGTCAACAAATCCCCCCAGGAGCAGTAGTCGCACGCACCGAAATTCAGTGTAAAGAAGCCGGAGAAATTCGCGGTATTCGAGAAGGCGCAGAAGCGATTCGTCGTGTATTGATAGTCAGAGAAAGTGACTTAATCACCATTGAAACCAACGTCACAAGTAAAAAAGAACTCGCTGTTAAAGTCAACGACTTAATTACCGATGGCACAACCATAGCCCCAGGTATAGAAGCACCCTCCTCCGCCATGATAGTTGCCCTTAAAGAAGGAGACAAAGGCATTCAAGTCGTAATGCGAATAGCTCGTCCTTATCGCGTATCCAACGGCGCAATCTTACACATTGACGACGGAGACTTGGTACAACGGGGAGACAACCTGGTTTTACTGGTGTTTGAGAGAACCAAAACCGGAGACATCATTCAAGGTTTACCCAGAATTGAAGAACTCCTAGAAGCCAGAAAACCAAAAGAAGCCTGCATCCTCGCCCGTCGTCCAGGAACGGTACAAATCGTCTATGGAGACGACGAACCTCACGAAATTAAAGTAATTGAAACCGACGGAGTAATAGCCGAATATCCCATTGGCCCTGGACAAAACGTAATCGTTGGCGACGGACAAGAAGTAGATGCTGGCGAACCTTTAACTGATGGCCCATCTAATCCCCATGAAATCTTGGAAATTTTCTTTGAATTACATCGGGAAAGTCGAGGCATTTACGAAGCATCACTCGCCGCTTTAAGAGCTTGCCAAACGTTCTTAGTCAACGAAGTTCAATCAGTTTATCAATCACAAGGAATTGAAATTTCTGATAAACACATTGAAGTAATTGTCCGCCAAATGACCTCCAAAGTCCGAGTTGATGACGGAGGCGACACGGTGATGCTTCCCGGTGAATTAGTAGAACTGCGGCAAATTGAGCAAGTAAACGAGGCGATGTCTATTACTGGCGCAGCTACGGCTCAATATACTCCCGTTCTACTAGGTATCACAAAAGCCAGCTTGAATACTGATAGCTTCATCTCTGCTGCTTCGTTCCAAGAAACAACTAGAGTATTGACTGAAGCAGCTATTGAAGGCAAATCTGATTGGTTACGCGGACTGAAAGAAAACGTGATTATTGGACGGTTGATTCCTGCTGGTACCGGATTCAATGCTTATGAAGAGGCGATGTCTACTCCAGACATTGATTTAGGTTACGACGGCAGCGGCGTGCTTGATGACGACGTAAGTTTGTCTGAAGTCGTGTTGGACGATCGAACCGCACGCAATTATCGCATGGAAATCACCAGAGATGACAGGGAAATTGAACCTAGCAAAGGTCGTGCTAATTACTCTTTCTTAGCTGATGGTGATGAATTAATTGATGATGAAGTTTATGGGGATGAAGACATGGAAGACGACGATGAAGATGATGATTTTGAATAGTTTTGAGTGATTAATTCAACTTAAAACTCAGATCTTGCTCTTTGAAAGGAGGTAGAACCTCCCAAGACCTCGTTCCCAGTTGAACCTGGGAACGAGAAATAGAGCCTCCGCTCAGGAGTGCAAGACCTCAGTTAAAACTCATTGAATCAAGAGTCCCGACTTCTTTAAAAAGCCGGGACTCTTGATATTAAGACTGCAATTGTCCTGTCTGAATCCCTACTTGTTGAGTTTGATTACCACGCTGTATGGTTAATTTGAGGGTTTGACCAATGCGAGAGTTTTCCACTATATTTTGCAAAACAGTTGCATTAGTAACAGGTCGATCGTCAATTTCTACAATCACATCTCCGCGACGTAAACCACTTTGAGCCGCAGGAGTATTAGGCAAAATACCCATGACTAATACTCCTGAAATTTCTGGTACTGTGATGGGAGAATTGGGATCGTTGTTGTTTTCTTTGGCTAATTCAGGTGTTAATGTCACCATTTGAATGCCAATGTAAGGATGAGCAACTGTTTCTCCTCTGGCTAATTGAGCACTAATTTGTTTGGCTTTATCGATCGGAATCGCAAAACCAATTCCCATTGCTCCAGCACGAATTGCTGTATTAATTCCGATTACTTCTCCTGAACCATTTAATAGTGGGCCACCCGAATTACCTGGATTAATAGCAGCATCAGTTTGTATAAAATCAAGTCGTTTATCAGGAACTCCGACTTCTACGGAAGGTCGTTTCAAAGTGCTGACAATGCCAAGGGTAACTGTGTTATCTAATCCTAGTGGATTACCAACTGCGATCGCCCAATCTCCTACCTGTACAGTAGAAGAATCTCCTAACGGTGCCACAGGTAAAATTTTGCCTTTGGGGTCAATTTTTACCACCGCTAAATCAGTTACTTCATCAACTCCCTGCACTTTACCCGCAAAAGTGCGTCCATCTTTCAATGTCACCGTGACCTTATCTGCTTGGTCAACTACATGAGCATTGGTGAGAATAACACCATTTTTATCGATAATAAAACCGCTACCTTGACCTTTCATTAGTCCTTGTTGTGGGCCTCTTGGCATGGAAAATTCATCACCAAAAAAACGCCGGAAAAATGGATCGTCAAAAAATGGATCGACAGTGCGAGTGATGGTACGTTCGGTATCAATTCTTACTACTGCTGACCCAACACGATTAACTGCTGCGGTGACAAAACTGCTGTTCCGTTGCAAGGAATCGATGCTTGCCTTTTGGGTAACTTCTGTAGTTGATGAATTGGGTAATGTAGGTAGAGACGTTGTATACAACGTCCCTACTTGATTTTGAGCAATTGCCGCCAAAGGTAATACTGCCATTGCACTCCAAGAAATAGCTACTCCCAAGAGAGTGACAAGAGTATATTTGATCGATCGATTGAGAAAGGAAAGAATCTTTGTCATTGGCATAATGTTGATTTTTTAACTACACTGTGCTATTTGAAAGCTTCAGTATTTGCAGCGCAAAGTTTCCATAACTATTTTAGAACTTATACCTTTTGGCTCTCTCGTACATAAAGCGATCGGTAAACCTGATGAATTAATGAAGTGTTAGAGTTAATCAATCAATCCTAGTCCCTATTCCCCAGTCCATAGTCCCTAAAATCAGAGTTTTCCACCAGCAGAACAAAAGAGCCAGTTTTGGATAGGATAACTATTAAACTGGAATTACAGACAAAGATAAAAATTTTTGGTGCCTACGGCAAAATCTCTGTTAATTATTTATTTAGAGTCCCTGGAGGCTCTGGTATGGTTCAATTTCATATTCAGCCTGATAGTGAAATTCCGGCTTCTACCCAACTATTTAATCAGATTAGGTTCGCGATCGCATCCCGGCAATTTCCCCCCGGACATCGCCTTCCCAGCACCAGAGCACTAGCAATGCAAACGGGTTTACACCGCAACACTATTAGCAAAGTCTATCGTCATTTAGAAGAGATTGGATTAGTTGACTCCCAAGCTGGGTCAGGAATTTATGTTCGCGCTCAAGGGCACGAAGGCGGAACCAAAATTAAATCCCCGATCCTAGAACAATATCCCGATGCTAGTAAAATTGTCCAAGAAAGTTTAGATCAACTTTTAGCACAAGGTTGTAATCTCAGCCAAGCTAGGGAGTTATTCTTGGGAGAAATTGACTGGCGATTACGTTGTAGCGCCCGTGTTCTTGTCACCGCCCCAAGTTTTGATATTGGAGTTGGCGAATTAATGGCACAGGAATTAGAACAAGCTTTGGGAATTCCCGTGCAATTAGTGCCATTAGAACAACTAGCGAAATCTTTAGAACAAACACATTCTGGTACAGTTGTTACTAGCCGCTATTTTATTGGTGAAGCAGAAGCGATCGTTGCGCCAAAAGCTGTGCGAGTAATTCCGATCGATATCTACGATTACAGCAAAGAAATTCAAATTGTCAGTACTTTACCAAAAGATAGTTGTTTAGGTTTAGTTAGTCTCAGTTCTGGTATTCTCCGAGCCTCGGAAGTAATTATTCACAGTTTACGCGGTGAAGATTTATTAGTAATGACAGCCCAAAAAGGAGATAATTATAAACTTAATGCTCTCGTTCGCAGCGCCAGAGTTATTATTAGCGATCAAGCTAGTTTTGCTACGGTTAAAGCTGTTGTGGCAGAAGCACGAGATGATTTAATTCGTCCACCCCAATTAGTTTGTTGTGAAAACTATATTGGCATTAATTCCATTAACTTACTCAAGCGAGAATTAGGTTTAGGGTAAAAAAACATGAGCGAAAACATTCAACCGCAGACTAGTCTTGAGGATTTCTTCAAACTTCCCGAAACTAATCCTGTATCAGAATTTATCAAAGGAGAAATCATTCAGAAACCAATTCGACAAGCCGAACATAGCCTACTTCAGTTGGAAATTTGTGAAGCAATTAATCGAGTAGCCAAAACCCAGAAAATTGCTATAGCATTTCCTGAATTACGCTGCACTTTTGGGGGTGAATCGATCGTTCCTGATGTTTCCGTATTCCGGCGGGAAAGAATTCCTCTTCAATCATCTGGGAGAATTGCTCAACGGTTTGAAATTTATCCTGATTGGGCGATCGAAATTCTTTCTCCTGAACAGAAACAAATCTTTGTGCTAAAAAAATTATTGCATTATTCTCAAAACGGCACAGACTTAGGTTGGTTGATAGACTCAGAAACAGAAAGTATTCTCGCCATATTTCCTGGACAGCAAGTGGAAATTTTTCAAGGTGCGACTCAGTTACCTGTAATTTCTGGAATTCCCTTAGAACTAACAGCCAAACAAATTTTTAATTGGTTAACTTTAAGTTAAAGTTAAATCAAATTGAGGAGCATCATAATAATGATTAAGCCGTTACTTCTTCAGCAATTCCTAAAAACTTTCTCACCTTTTGCAAATAAGTTTCCCTATCTTCTAACATCGGAAAATGAGCAGTTTTCGGAATTAAAACATACTCAACCCGATCGCTTAAATTTGCTGCTTGTCGTCCCATTTCTGCGGGAATAATTTGGTCAAATTCACCCGAAACTAACAAAGTTGGCACTGTTAATTTAGCAAATTCTTGCGGCATTACTTCCGACGCTTCCTTACTCACAGAAGTAAAAATAGTTCCTAAAGCCGCCTCATAATCTGCGGTGAGAAAATCTTCTAAAAAAGCTCGACTAATCGACGTTGCTAAGGGACGATATAAAAATCGCTTCATGAAAAGTTTATCCACAAAAGGAATTTTTCCTAACCAGCGGGGACGAACTTTCACTACATAACCACCAAATTTATGAAAAGCAGCAAAAGCTTTTTCGTCATACTCAAAAATGCCGCTACAAGTTAAAATTGCCCTTTCCACGCGCTGGGGATACAAATTTAAAAACAGCGTAGCTACCGAAGCCCCCATTGAGTGAGCATTAAGGTAAACTTTTTCTAATTGAAAAGCATCTAATAATGCAGCTAAATCTTCCGCATATTCTTCTAATTCATAAGTCAAAGTAGCTGCATCTTCTACTTGCAATAAAGGCAACCGGGAACGACCAAAACCACGCAAATCATAAAGCAAACAATCAAAATCATCTACTAAAGCTTGCGCCGTACTTTCCCAATATCTACCAGAACCCGCCCAACCGTGAACAAAAACCATTACTGGTTTTGTTTTACCAGTTTCACTGCGAATCCATTCGTAAAAATGCTCGACACCACGAATTTCAATTAATGGCATTGGTCATCTGTAATCATTAGTCATTAATTAATGGTCATTCGTTTTCACTAAATAGGTAGTTATGTAGATTGAATTTGTTCCTACCAACTACCCACTACCAACGACCATTTTACGCTGATTCTGGTTTTGGTAAAGAGGAAGGATGTAACAAGAGTTCGGCAGTAGAGCGTTTTTCTACCATTTCCTTGGTTATCATGCAGCGAGTGACATCTTTCCGGGAAGGTAATTCGTACATGACATCCAGCATAATCTCTTCGACGATTCCTCGTAATGCTCTGGCACCAGTTTTGCGACGATAAGCTTCTTGCGCGATCGCTCTCACCGCATCTGGTTTAAACTCTAATTGGACATTATCCATCTTCAGCAGTTTTTGGTACTGCTTCACTAAAGCATTCCGAGGCTCAGTTAAAATTACCGTCAAGCTTTCCTCATCCAACGGCTCAACCATTCCCACCACAGGCACCCGACCGATAAACTCTGGAATCATGCCAAACTTCACCAAATCATCCGGTTCCAAATGCTTCAAAAGATCAGCCGTTCTCTTTTCCCTTGGTTTACTAATCTCCGCTCCATTAAGGTCAACCTCAAATCCCATAAAGCTGCGTTTACCAATGCGTTGTTCGATAATCTTTTCTAAACCAACGAACGCACCACCGCAGATAAACAGGATATTGCTGGTATCGAGTTGGATACAGTCTTGGTAGGGGTGTTTGCGTCCACCTTGGGGCGGAACATTAGCTACCGTTCCTTCCAGCATTTTCAGTAAAGCTTGTTGTACCCCTTCCCCAGAAACATCTCTAGTAATCGAAGGGTTTTCGCTCTTGCGGGCAATCTTGTCAATTTCATCGATGTAGATAATCCCTCTTTGGGCTTCTTCCACATCAAAATCTGCCACCTGAAGCAACCGGAGTAAGATATTTTCCACATCTTCCCCAACGTAACCCGCTTCTGTCAGAGTTGTCGCATCTGCTACCGCAAATGGCACATCAAGCATGGTTGCTAGGGTTTGCGCCAACAATGTTTTACCACAGCCAGTTGGCCCCATCAACAAAATGTTTGATTTTTGTAATTCTACAGTGTCGTCTGGGCTGACTTTACCGCTGTTTTTCGACTGAATAAAGCTGAGACGCTTGTAATGGTTATAGACAGCTACCGATAGCACTTTCTTAGCTTCATTCTGACCGATTACATATTCATCTAAATACTTCTTAATTTCTCTGGGTTTGGGAATTTGATGCAAGGAAAGTTGAGCCGAGCGGGAACGCCGCTTCTGTGGTTGTTCTTGCCTGTTGGTTGGTTGAGGAGTTGCAGGATTTGTATCCAACAACTCCTCTTCCAATATTTCGTTACACAGGTCAACACATTCATCACAGATATAGACTCCCGGCCCAGCAATCAGTTTGCGTACTTGCTCCTGAGACTTGCCACAAAAGGAACATTTTAAATGGGAGTCGTATTTAGACATAACTGCCTCTTATTTGAGTGTGGTAACGGCGTTCCCCGACAGGGGGATGTTTTGTTTGGTAATTACCTGATCGATCAGACCGTAGTCTTTAGCTTCAGCTGCTGACATGAAGAAATCGCGATCGGTATCTACTTCTACTTTATCTAGAGGTTGCCCCGTATGATAGGCCAATAACTCATTTAGTTTACGTTTATGATAAAGAATTTCTTTGGCCTGAATCTCAATGTCCACTGCTTGACCTTGGGCACCACCCAATGGCTGGTGAATCATAATCCGCGAGTTAGGCAGAGACATTCGTTTACCACGAGTTCCCGCAGTGAGCAAAAACGCTCCCATACTAGCGGCTAAGCCATAACATATAGTGACTATATCGGGGCGAATCTGCTGCATAGTATCGTAGATTGCCATCCCTGCTGTCACTGAACCTCCTGGAGAGTTGATATACAGTTGAATGTCTTTTTCTGGGTCTTCAGCATCCAAGAATAGCAATTGAGCTACTAAGGAGTCTGCTACATCATCGTCAACTTGTGTACCCAGAAACACTATTCTTTCCCGCAACAGACGGGAGTAGATATCATAAGCCCTCTCCCCCATGCCAGTTTGTTCTACTACCATTGGGAGCATATTCTTTGGGCTGTGGTGGGGAATTTCCATAAGGTGCAAGCTGGAAAACGACGAGTAGATGGGATAGTCTGATGAAACCATAAAAAGATGATTTATGGGTGAGGGCTAGCAATGAGTTTTGTTAACTTAGATTGCTAAGTGAATAAGTATCTATATCCGTTATATCGAATAACACTAATTTTTGGCTATTTCATTACAGTTTTTCTTTTCCATTGCTCTACCTCTAGTACCAGAAGGCTCCCAGGCTTCAAGGAGAGAATGTTTGGACAAAGCTTGTTTTCTTGTTTTTAACTGTATAGTTCTTTCTGCCACGCTGCTTTAGTTAAGTTAGGTAAAAATATCTGCAAGACTTATCAAATTTTTGCTGATTTTCAATATTAATTTTAAGGTATTGGTCAACTCAGGACGATCGGCGATCGATCCAAACTTTAATTAATTTTAATTAAGATCAATTGACTAGTGATAATTATACTCAAAGAATCTAATAACTCAAGTTGCTAGTTATGAGCTTAAGTGTTTTAGATTCCATATTTGTAACTAGCAACTTGCGTTAATAAATTATGTATTCCCTCTAGTGCAGCACGGCAGAAATGATTGAGCAGATGAAAACAGCTAGAAAGCTGAATATAAAAACCTTCTTCCCTTCTGCCTTCTGCCTTCTTGCACTAGTACCCATGCAGTGCATTAATTATTCCGCAGTGCTGGATGTTGATTCTGAGGTAGCTTCTGTTGTTGACTCGGTTACTTCTGGAGTATCTATTGTTTCCGTTGCTGACTCAGTTGCTTCTGTAGTGCTGGCTTTCAATGTACCTTCCGGTACTAGCTCAAGATTAGAATGTTCTGTCAACCAGGTAATAATTTTATCTTTCAGTAAGTCTTCTTCAACAAATTCTCGGAGTCTTTCTGGATCGATATTATCGTCAGCAAACTCTTTGGTTAACTCTTGAATTTTGGCTTCAATAGCAGCAGGTTCTAGCTGAATAGATTCTAGTTTTGCTACTTCTTTGAGAGCTAAAGAACGCTTCAAACGATCGATCGCATCACCACGCGATGCTTGTCGCATTTGCGTCACCATATCCTGAGTAAACAGTTTTTTGACATCAACTCCTTGATTACTCAGCCGAATCGCCGTCTGAGTCAGCATAGCATCAACTTCCTGCTGAATCAGCGTTTCTGGCAAATCTACTTCTACCTGCTTTTGCAGTTCTTTGAGAATAGCTTCCGTTTTGTTAGCATCTGTTTTACTTTGCGCTGTCTCTTGAAACCGCTTTTCCAAACTTTCTCTTAACTCTGCCAAAGTTTGAAACTCACTGATTTCTTGAGCAAAGTCATCATTAAGTTCCCGTAACTCTTTCTCTTTCAGTTCTTTGAGGGTAATCGTAAAGACAGCTGGCTTACCTGCTAAATCTTGTTGTGGATAATCTTGGGGAAATGTTACCGAAATCTCTTTGGTTTCTCCAGGATTCATCCCCTCAATGCCATCGACAAAACCTTCAATAAACCTTCCTTCAGCTAGTTCTACTTGAAAGTCCTCAGCTTCACCACCAGGAATCGGAGTTTCTTCGCCGCCCTCCTCTTCACTCACTATCCGACCTTTAAAATCTACTACAGCTACATCTCCTTTTTGGGCGACTCTACCTTCTACAGGAATTAGAGTAGCATTTTCCTTTTGGCGTTCTGCCAAAAATCGATCGACTTGCTCTGGGTCATACTTGACTTCTTCAGCCTTAACATCTAAACCAGTATATTGGTTGAGTTTAACCTCCGGTGGCACATCCACCTTCACAGATATTGTTAAAGCTTCTCCTGGGTTAAAATTTTGCACTAATTCCTCTTGGGAAGTATTGAGATAAAATTCCCCAATGGCATTAATGTTCTCTTGCTTGACAGCTTGTTGTACACCATCGCGAATCACATCTTCCAAAGCAGCTGCTTTGAGTCGCGCTGTACCAAAGCGTTGCATAAGTATTTGGCGGGGTACTTTGCCTTTGCGAAACCCAGGGATGTTGGCAGTACGAGCTAAGTCTTGTATAACCTGCTCGTAAGCTTTTTTGGACATTTCAGGGGGAATTTCTATTTCCAGACCTATCTGGCTAGCGGGAAGCTTTTCCTGGGTAACTTTCATGAATTTTCCGGTTCCGAATAACTGACATTTAGTGTTTTCTTGCTAAAACAGGGGCTAGGACTTGATTTTTTCAACAATGCTTGCCCTTGCTTTTCCAGCAACCGCCTGTTAGCTTAAACTTAGCCTCTTATTGCAGGCTATATTGCTCTCAACTTTTGGACTACTCCCGATCGGAGGTCTTACACCGTGATATGCTGGTGCAAGTAAGCAGCATATCTGGATATTTGCCAAACTAGATGAGCATAAGTCTGTTCTGACTTGGGCCTCAAGCGTGAGGAGGTGCTTTTCTGTTTTGGGTTCGTATCTGATGATAGTACATATAGCATACTCATTTGTTGCTAAATCCCAGGTTAATCTTTAATCAATAAGTCAAAAATTTTGTAAAATTTGCATTATTTTAGTGTATATGTTTTTAAATTACAGAATACTAAACGATATATTTATCGATCGCATTCAAGAACTAAAGCAATTTAGTGACTCACACAGCCAATAGGTTAAGAGTCTGTAACTAACCCTAGTTAAAGTGAACAGTAAAATTCCTGAAACCCAAAACCTGTATAACTGTAGAAAAAGTCACAAGTAAAACTTATACTTAACGAAATCTCAACCTTTTAGCATCAATGTGGAGGAATGTACTTTGTCAAAAACCTATCGAGTAGCAATTTTAGGCGCAACAGGAGCAGTTGGTACCGAGTTTCTAGAATTGTTGGCAAGCCGTCAGTTTCCCCTGGCTGATTTAAAATTATTGGCTTCCCCCCGTTCAGCCGGAAAGACTATCCAGTTTGCTGGAGAAAATCTACCAGTGGAAGCAGTAAGCGAAGATGCTTTGAAAAACGTGGATATAGTCTTAGCATCAGCTGGGGCTTCTACTTCAAGAGTTTGGGCAGATAAAGCAGTGGCAGCTGGGGCAGTAGTAATTGATAATTCCAGCGCCTTTCGCATGGAACCTACCGTACCTTTGGTAGTACCAGAAGTTAATCCTCAAGCAGCATTTACTCACAAAGGAATTATTGCCAATCCCAACTGCACGACGATTTTAATGGCAGTGGCAGTTTGGCCTTTACACCAAGTAGAACCAGTGCAACGCATAGTAGCATCAACATACCAATCTGCTAGCGGTGCAGGTGCTAGGGCAATGGAAGAAATGAAGGAACAAGCCCAAGCAATTTTACAGGGTGAACAGGCAAAAACAGAAATTTTCCCCTATCCTTTAGCGTTTAATTTGTTCCCACATAACTCCAAGTTGAATGAATTGGGGTATTGTGAAGAAGAAATGAAAATGGTTAATGAAACTAGGAAAATTTTTGCTAATCCAGAAATGCGAATTACGGCAACTTGTATTCGGGTTCCCGTACTTCGGGCGCATTCAGAAGCGATTAACCTAGAATTTGCTAGACCTTTTCCAGTGGCAAAAGCCAGGGAAATCCTCAGTCAGTCGCCAGGGGTTAAACTGGTGGAAGATTGGCAAGCTAATTATTTCCCGATGCCAATGGAAGCAAGCGGTAAAGATGATGTTTTAGTAGGTCGGATTCGTCAGGATATTTCTAATCCTAATGGTTTAGAACTGTGGCTTAGTGGAGACCAAATTCGTAAAGGCGCAGCTTTGAATGCTGTACAAATTGCCGAATTATTGGTGAAGGAAAATGCCCCTTCAACTCCAGAATTAGCTATTTCTGGCAAACACTAAAAATATAATTAGGCAGAGAATTAATAGGAGAAAAAAGAGTGTGGGAAAGTTTGGCAGGGTAATAACCGCTTTAGTGACACCATTTAAGGAAGATGGCAGTGTAAATTATGCGGTTGCAGAGCAACTAGCAGGACATTTGGCGGAAAATGGTACAGATGCCTTTGTGGTTTGTGGAACTACGGGTGAGTCTCCGACGTTGACATTTGATGAGGAGTTTGAGTTATTTCAGGTAGTGCAGAAGGCGGTAGCTGGAAAAGCGAAAATTATTGCCGGAACAGGTTCTAATTCCACGAAAGATGCGATCGCTTCCACCCAAAAAGTCGCTAAACTAGGAATAGATGGTTCTTTGCAAGTGGTTCCTTACTATAACAAGCCACCCCAAGAAGGACTTTACCAGCATTTTCAGGCGATCGCTCAAAGTTCTCCCGATCTGCCAATAATGCTTTACAATATACCCGGTCGCACTGGGCAAAACTTGGCATCAGAAACCGTAGCTCGTTTGGCTGAAATTCCTAATATTGTCGCCATTAAAGAAGCCAGCGGTAATATGGATCAAGCTAGTCAAATTCGCCAACTTACCCCACCAGAATTTGAGATTTACTCTGGAGATGATTCCCTAACATTGCCCTTGTTAGCAGTTGGTGGAACAGGAGTAGTTAGCGTTGCTAGCCATTTAGTAGGCAATGAAATTCAACAAATGCTGCAAGCCTTTGAAGTAGGTAAAACTTCCGAAGCATTAAAAGTACACTTACAACTTTTTCCCTTGTTTAAGTCTCTATTTATCACCACAAATCCAATTCTTGTAAAAACAGCTTTAAAATTAAAAGGTTGGGATGTTGGGAGCGTTCGCCCACCGCTTTGTGAACCATCAAATGACGAAATTAACAGATTAAAAATTGCCTTAGAAAAACTTTCGTTACTTTAACAGGAATGACTAAGCCAAATTTTTGACAATTGAATACTTATTTCCGTAAAACTCTGGACAGTTAAACAACCATTCATGGCTAACAGGTAAAGCGAATTGGTCAATTTTTAAGCGTTAGATTGAGGATTCAATCTCGGATTAAATTAGCCAATTACTAATTACCGCATATAGCAAAACCAAATTTCTTGTTACTAAAATCAAAGGATGCAAATGACTAAAGATACAAATTCTCCAAAAGCACCCCAAACAGTAAAAATTATTCCTTTGGGGGGATTGCACGAAATCGGAAAAAATACCTGCATTTTTGAATACGATGATGAAATCATCCTTTTAGATGCTGGTTTAGCTTTTCCCACAGATGGAATGCACGGGGTAAATATTGTTTTACCAGACACTACTTATCTGAAGGAAAATCGCCATAAAATTAAAGGCATGATCGTTACACACGGTCATGAAGACCACATTGGCGGTATTCCTTATCACCTGAAACAATTTGATATTCCGGTGATTTATGGCCCCCGTTTAGCAATGGCATTATTGCAGGGTAAACTTGAAGAAGCCGGAGTTTCTAAACAAACGGAATTGAGGACAGTATTACCTCGTGATATTGTTCGCATTGGTTCTCACTTTTTTGCGGAATTTATTCGCAATACTCACTCAATAGCTGATAGTTTTACAGTTGCTATTCATACCCCAGTGGGAGTAATTATCCACACAGGCGACTTTAAGATTGACCACACTCCAGTAGACGGAGAAAAGTTTGATTTTCAAAGATTAGCGGAACATGGGGAAAAAGGTGTTCTCTGTTTAGTGAGTGATTCAACTAACTCGGAAGTTCCCGGTCAAACACCTTCAGAAATGTCGGTTTATCCTAATTTAGACCGCATTTTTGGTCAAGCGCCGGGACGCATTATGCTGACAACTTTTGCTTCTTCAGTACACCGAGTCAATATTGTTTTGGAGTTAGCGAAAAAGCATAATCGGATTGTTTCGGTGTTGGGTAAATCGATGTTAAATGTGATTGCCCATGCGCGGAATTTAGGTTATATCAAATGTGAGGATAATTTACTCCAACCTTGGCACGTTGCGCGAAATTTACCCGACGATCAAGTTTTAATTCTGACTACTGGATCTCAAGGGGAACCATTAGCGGCGATGACTCGAATTGCGAATCAAGAACATCCTCATATTAAAATCCGTAAGGGTGACACAGTAGTATTTTCGGCTAATCCGATTCCGGGAAATACGATCGCAGTTGTCAATACGATCGACAAATTAATGATCCAAGGTGCTAATGTACTTTACGGCAGAGAAAAAGGCATTCACGTTTCTGGTCACGCTTGTCAAGAAGACCAAAAACTGATGTTAGCTTTAACTCGTCCGAAATTCTTTTTACCAGTTCACGGCGAACACCGGATGTTAGTCAAACATTCCCAAACTGCTCAAAGTATGGGGATTCCGGCGGAAAATATGGTAATTATCGACAATGGCGATATTGTCGAACTTTCCGAAGACAGTATTGCGATCGCAGGTAAAGTCCCATCTGGATTACAACTGGTAGATAGTGCTGGTGTAGTTCACGATAATGTTCTCAAAGAACGGCAGCAATTAGCCGAAGATGGTGTAGTTACCGTCGCCGCTGCTGTGGATTGGGATGGCAAACTAGTAGCTAAACCCGAAGTACATTTACGCGGGGTGGTGACAGCCGTTGAGCAAAGCTTACTGCAAAAATTGGTACAACAAACAATTGAAAACTTGTTGAGCGATCGCTGGCGCGAATTTGCCCGTAACTTTGATACTGGAGAAGTAGAAGTAGACTGGACTGGCTTGCAAGCTCAAATAGAACAAGCTATTGCTAGACTGCTGCGCCGCGAACTTCAAAGTCGTCCTCTGTTAGTCTTCCTGTTGCAAGCACCAGACGCACCCCCCGCGAAAGCTACAGGTCGTCGTCGTCGCGTCACCGCTAGGGTAGCTTCTTAAGAAACCAGAAAATTTTGCTAGGGGCAATTCTGGTTCCAGATATACTCCTTTTTGGGTATTCGCTAGTTAGTGATTGGTGGGTTTGGTAATTATACTTATTCACCAATCGCCTTTTTACAGCAGAAGGCAGAAGGAAAAAAAGCTTTGTAGGGGCGGGTTTTGTTGTGCATTTTTCTGTTATGATAAGCAAAGTTTTTTCTCACCCCGCCCCCACTGATTGACTCATTTCTGCTACGCTACAATAACAAATTGAGGGATTGAAAAGAATTGAGTACAATTACTCAAAATTATTTTTGTGGGTTGTCAACTCTTCTCTAATGCCGATATACTGAACCGGACTTTCATTCAAGTTAGTTAGTTCTACTGAAGCAAAACATCCTGATTTTAGGCACAATCAAATGGAGTTGTGTAAAGCGAAAGCTACAACTCATCCCTACGTTGGAGTTTTTAGGAATTCTAACCAGCCAAAAATCACTCAAATGGGAGTGGGATTCCCGTAAAACCATTTGAGATCATGTAGTCAACCACTAGAGGACTTTATGCACCTCTTTGGAAGCTAGGAGTTTATAAAAAATGAGTGTACCTCAGTCTACCATAGAAGACCGTCAGGTTACAAGCTGGATTTGGACAGATCCAAAAAATGTTACAGTTGGAAACATAAGCTCTAAGCAAAGTTCTAGAAAACGCTTTGACTTGCTACAACCGCTGCGCCTGATACTCGACAATATGGATGTTCGAGACCCAGAATTAGCTCATAGTTTGTGTGAAACGATTCCCGCCCAATGTCCTTTTGAACGCGATGTTAAGCTATTTGGTCGTACCTTGTTTCACATTCCGCCATTGTGTAAGTTGAATCCGCTTTATGAAGAAGTGTCTAGCTTACGCTTTCGTGCTTTGTGTTACTTAGCTGATGAATGTGGAGAAGATGTATCGCGCTATTGTTAATTATTCCGACTAAAAATGGGAATAAATATAATACGAGGAAAGAGAATTTTGGCTAAGGATGCGACTTGTTGAAGCAACTGAATCTAAAAACTCTGCTAATTTAAACATCGTGTTGCTGTAATAGCCAGATTATTAGGTGTCACCGTTTGAGTTTCTGCTTTCCTCTAGCTTCACACACAGAGTAGAAACAAGATATTTTAGCTTTTCGTTCCATCTAACTTAGCAACATTGGAGGATCGTTCAGTTGTCGGAATTAGCGATCGCCTAGCCATAAAATTTGGTTGCTGGTTAACTAAGTAAATTATTAACCAATCTAAGGCATAAAAATTAGCTAACCAGTAACTAATTTAGATACTTATCCTCGCTTTTAGCCCGCCTGGGAAAGGGCGGTTTTTTTTAGATATTAACAAAAAAGCTCTTCCTTGGTTTTGGGAATTGCTCAGGTAGAAAAGAAAGTAAATTAACTTTACAAAGCGTCAAATTTAGCCATGTTTGTTAACATATTTGGATTAGCCAAAATAAGTATAAGTCTTATGTGAAATGGCTTTTGCAGATTGAAGATCATATTTATAAGAGTATTGACACTAATTAAAGTAAAGTTTCTTTTCACGTACTTGATCTCTAATGGGAGGGCTGATAGTCTAACAATAGAAGCAAATAAAGCTTCCCTGGCAGATCAAACAGCCCAGTGTCAAGTTAGTTAAGTAAAGAAAGAGGAAAAAAGAGCTGTTTAATTCACGTCTGTCTCGTCCGAAAACAACACCCAACCGGAACATTGATATTTCCTAAGCTGGTTAACTGAGAGCAATGCAGCTAGCTTGTGAGCCGAGAGAATCGGTAAACTTTTAAAGCAATGCAACTCTAAATAGTATTACCAATTACAGGAAATCACTCGACTAGTAAGGCTTGGGTGTTGTTGTTTTAAGCAGTATTTTAGAGGCTAAAAGCGAGTTTGGCGGAAAAACTTTAAAATATAAGTCGGAAAACTTCGCTATTTGTATTAATTTAAGTGTTATGGCGATTATTGCGCTGAGAGCCTGGTATCTTCAGAAGTATGAGCCGTTAAAAGAACTGGAGAAACGTCCCCACGATTTGCGCCTCAGTAAGAATAGTTTGTTAAAGTCGGGGTTGCGGGCGGATTTTTTGGAAGATAGCCAAGAAGTAAAACGATCGCCTTGGTTTGAAAGATACTTGGACGGGGAAACTGTAGAATTTTACATTGAGGGTAGTGGCGGCTACGCCATTGCCAATATTGATTTATGCAGCCATGAGATATATTTCGCTAAACAATCGGTGATGGCTGATTTAGAACCGACAATCTTTCTGTGTTATCAAAAAGAATATGCTTCAGCGAGTGAAGCTTTACGGGAAGGATTGCAGAACACTGTGGAAAAGTTGAATGAGCGATCGCGTTTAACATTAAAACTGGTAGAATCACAGCGTCCCACAGATAGCCCGCTGCGGTTGAGTGAGATAATCATGCGGAAAATCCGCAAAAGTTTGTTGTTTATTGCTGATAGTACACCGATCGCTCGTCTGGAAGGTGAGGGAACGCCAGCACAATTAATTCCCAGTCCCAAAGTTTGCTTAGAACTGGGTTATGCACTGCAAAGCAAGCGTAGCGAACAGATTTTATTAGCCCATCAGGAACGACTGGAAATGAAAGGACAATTTCCCTTTGACTTGCCAAAATACCAAAGATTGTCGTTTAAAGATGCAAAAGAACTAGAGCAAATGCTGCCAAGTGCGATCGAAGCACTATTAGCAAGGTATAATTTGTTTTCTTAAGTGGTTAGATTGGGCAATTCTTGGAAATTTTGTCAGATCTTTGAGCAACTTTTGCCCATAATATGATTCCATACTGTAGAGAATAGCTTTCTATTATGCCCAGAACTCCTTCTGAATATGCAGTACACCTATTAATCGATGGTGGTCACAGGGAAGAGGTGCGTTTCCCGACAATTCAAGACTTTCAAAAGTGGTACAGCGGGGAACTGGTGCCGAAATCTGCCTCGAATGACTTTATTAACGTACCAATTAAAAACATTCAGGGAGAATACATGGTGGTACGACCATCCCGTATACTTGCGATTCGAGTAGAACCGATATTCACATCCAGTATTGACCGAGAACCTTGATTGATGATTAATACGCTAGGATCTTTCGCCCTCAGTTTGAGCATGGTGTTTGCTCAAATCCCAAGTCCGACGATGCTTACCCCTAACAGTAGCTTACCTCTGCAAAAAATTAGGGCTGTACCGGAGCAACAATTAGGTTTAGACGATCGTTTGTGGGGTAGTCCAGGTCAAAGGGGAGATAAACAAGCTTTAATAACCTCTATTGACAATAGCCTGCAATTTTTGCGATCGTCTAAAGCAGCAGCAATTTACGCCAAGTATCCCGTCCCAGGAATTACTTTAAATCGGGTGCGGCGTAGTTTGCTAAGGTTTCGCCAATTGGTAGTTAATTCCAATTCCCCAGAACAATTACAAGCAGCGGTAGATAGAGAATTTGTCTTTTACCAATCTGTTGGTCACGACCGAAGAGGAACGGTGACATTTACAGGCTACTATGAGCCAATCTATCAAGCTAGTTTGACCCCGGATGAAACTTACCGCTATCCCATTTACCGCCTACCACCTGATTTCCAGAGTTGGCGACATCCTCACCCAACTAGAGTGGAACTGGAAGGTAAAGACGGTTTACAGGGGTCTAGAGGGCGATTGCAAGGGTTAGAAATAGCTTGGTTGCGCGATCGCTTAGAGGCTTTTCTGATTCATATTCAAGGTTCTGCCCGTTTGCAATTACCCGATGGCAGAATCATGAGTGTTGGCTATGCAGGTAAAACTGAGCATCCTTACGTCAGTGTCGGTAGAGAACTGGCGAAAGATGGCAAATTACCGCTTTCAGGGTTATCTATGCCCGTAATGATCGATTATTTTCACCGTAATCCCCAAGAATTGAGCGTTTATATCCCCCGCTATAACCCGTTTGTGTTCTTCCGGGACAGTGGTGGTGCGCCAGCAACGGGCTACACTAACGTACCAGTGACGGCGGAAAGATCGATCGCTACCGATAAAAATTTAATGCCTCCCGGTGCTTTAGCCTTGATTCACACTTCCCTACCCTTTCCTGATGGCAGAGGTGGCATGGAGTTTCGCCAAGTCAGCCGCTTTGTTCTGGATCAAGATGCTGGAAGTGCAATTAAAGGCGCAGGTCGGGTGGATGTGTTTATGGGAACTGGTCAATTAGCTGGCGATCGAGCAGGCGTAATGAAGAGTAACGGGCAACTTTATTATTTGTTGCTCAAAGAGTGAAGGTGAATGGGGACTGGGGCAGGGGGGCAG
>NZ_JADEWG010000286.1 GCF_015207735.1 [Phormidium] sp. LEGE 05292 | reverse complement strand
CAAGGGGACAAGGGGACAAGGGGACAAGGAGACAAGGAGACAAGGGGACAAGGGGACAAGAAGAAAATAAACTTTTAATCTTTCTTCCCTTCTGCCTTCTGCCTTCTGCCTTCTGCCTTCTGCCTTTCTTCCCTTCTGCCTTCTACCTTCTCCCTTCTGCCTTCTGCCTTCTGCCTTTCTTCCCTTCTGCCTTCTGCCTTCCTTCCCTTCTACCTTCTGCCCTCTGCCTTCTGCCTTTCTTCCCTTCTGCCTTCAAATTAGCTGTTCCGCTGAATTAAAAACTTGCCGGGAAATGCCTTGAGTGACTAAAAAAGTGGTCATCAAAGTGGCAAATAACTGAATGAACAAAATCAGCATTTGGTAAAGAGCCGCGTTTAAAGGGTATACTCCACTTAAAAGTTGTCCGGTAAAAGTTCCGGGTAAAGTTACCACACCAACAACCAACATTGTATTTAAATTAGGAATCATTGCAGCTTTAATAGCTTCTTTGCGGTACAACGCAACAGATTGTTGAGGAGTGGCACCTAAGCTGAGATGAGTTTCAATTTCTAAACGATTAGAGTTGAGGGAACTAGTCAAACGTTCTAGAGCAATAGCTGCACCATTCATGGCATTTCCTAGTAAAATTCCGGCTAAAGGGATAAAATACTGAGGTTCATACCAAGGCTTTGGTTGCAGCACTAAAAGATTGATGTAAACCAGAGTTAAAGTAGTGCTGATTAATAGAGAAAGCCAGACAATTGGTAGTATTTGCGGTATTCTTTGATTAACTCGGTTGCGGGCAACTATGGCAGCAATTGTCAGCATTATAGCCACAACCAGCAAAACAGCCCAAGGATTATTAAACTCGAAAGCTGCTGCCAGAAAGTAGCCTACGACTAACAATTGTACGATCGTTTGAATTGTGCCTCTAGCGATCGACCATTCCAATCCTAATTTTTGCGTAGCCGACAAACCAATAGCAACAACGATTAGCCCCAAGGATACCACTAAGTCTGTGGGATTAAGTTGAATTAAATCCACTCTCAATATCCGATAAAGTTAGCTTCAGATTTTAGTCTAAGCACAAGGCTGCAAAAAGGGGCAAGGAACAATTCCAAGGGTAGAACAAAGAACAAAACCTTGACTCTGAGGAACATAGTACCCTTATATTATCTGTAGGATCAACCGATTCTCGATTGACATTTTGGATTTTCGATATTTAAGGAAGAAAAGATTAAAATCGGTTAATCGGTGAATCCCTGAAATTAATCAATCCAAAATCTAAAATCTAAAATCTGAAATCGGTTAATCGAGTGAACAACATCCCCCCTATTGACTTAGCCCAGCAATACAAAACCATTGAGGAAGAAATAAGCGCAGCCGTATTGAACGTGCTAGCTTCTGGTCGTTATATTGGTGGCAACATAGTAGAAAGCTTTGAGCAAAAGTTTGCGGCTTATATTGGTGTTTCTCACGCTGTCTCCTGTAATTCTGGCAGTGATGCGCTGTACTTAGCATTGCGGGCGCTCTCGATAGGCGCTGGCGATGAAGTGATTACTACACCTTTTACTTTTATAGCCACCGCAGAAGCAATTAGTACAGTAGGCGCAACACCAGTGTTTGTGGATATTGATGCCCAAACTTTTAATCTAGATATTAACCAAGTGTCTTCTGCTATCACTGGTAAAACTAAAGCAATTTTACCAGTGCATTTGTTTGGGCAACCTGTGGATATGACAAGTTTGATGGCAGTAGCCCAAAAGCATAATCTAGCTGTTATTGAAGATTGTGCTCAAGCTACGGGTGCGGCTTGGGAGGAACGCAAAATTGGTAGCATATCCCATATCGGTTGCTTTAGCTTCTTTCCCACGAAAAACTTAGGGGCTTTTGGCGACGGTGGCGCAATCACTACCAACGATCGCCAAATAGCCGCTACAGTGAGAATGTTAAAAGAGCATGGTTCTCGCAGTCGCTATTACCATGAAGAAATTGGCGTAAATAGCCGTTTAGATGCCCTACAAGCTGCCATTCTTCAAGTCAAATTAGGACATTTAGAAACCTGGAACATCCAACGTTCTCAAGTAGCAGCACGTTACCAAAACTTACTCACACCACTCCCCGGAATTGTTTTACCTCAGAGTTTACCTAGTGGTAAAAGTGTTTGGAATCAATACACAATTCGCATTTTAGCGCCCGAAAACCAAGACAAAACTTCCGAGCCAAACTCCTGGCGAGATCAAGTACGCACAAAAATGCAGCAGCAAGGCATTACTTCAATGGTTTACTATCCCATTCCCTTGCACTTGCAGCCCGTCTACCAAAATTTAGGCTATCAACCAGGCAGTTTTCCCGTAGCCGAACAAGTTTGCCAGGAAGTTTTATCTTTGCCCATGTTCCCCGAATTAACTCAAGAGCAACAAGAACAGGTAGTTTATGCCTTAAAAGATGCTCTTGTTTGAGGCAGAGGGGCATAGGGGAAAGTTATGAGTTTTGAGTTAATCAATTTCTCCTTGTCCCCTTGTCCCCTTGTCCTTTTCTTCTTACCTTCTGCCTTCTGCCTTCTGCCTTCTGCCTTCTAGTGCTAGTGCTTCGACAATGCTGCGAACGGCGGCTACCATTGCTACTTCGCTGTTTAATTGATTGATGGCAGAGCCAACACCAACGCCAGCAGCTCCAGCGGCAATGGCTAGGGGTGCGGTAACGCTGGAGATGCCGGAAGCGCACAATACTGGTGTTGAGACGGCACGGGAAATTTCGTAGGCTGCGGCTAGGGTGGGGGCGGCTTTTTCCATCATGCCCAATGTACCTGGGTGGGTGGGGGCTGCACTAGTACCACCTTCGGTTTGGATGATGTCTGCGCCTGCTTTGACTAGTGCTTCGGCTAACTGCACTTGTTCGGACAAGCTTAAAATGTGAGGAACGGTGACTGAGAGGGTAATATTGGGAAGGAGCGATCGCGTTTTGTAAGTAATATCCAAAACCTCTGGAGCTTCAAAACGTCGTCCTTGAGCGTAGAAACTATCGAAATTACCAATTTCAATCAAATCCGCTCCAGCTTCTACTGCTGGGACAAACAATTCTGGTTCTACAGCTGAAACACAAATTGGTAAGGTAGTAAGTTGGCGGCAATGTCTTACCAATTCTGCATCGGCAGCGATATCAACAAAGGTGGCTCCCCCCATGTCGGCAGCTTTTACTATTGCTGCTACTCGCTGGCGATCGAAATTATTTAACCCACTGATAACCTTTAAAGCGTAACCTTGGTCAAACGCACTTTGTAATACTGCTGAGATCGTCATGGTGCAACTCTTCATCAAAATTTTATGGATTATTGTTGCACTACCTGCGATTATAAGCCAGATCCTCTGGATAAAATTTCTAGGGCTGGGCGGCTGGGGAGATGGGG
>NZ_JADEWG010000285.1 GCF_015207735.1 [Phormidium] sp. LEGE 05292 | reverse complement strand
GCTTCGTCGACAGCGTCTGATGTGTATAAGAGCCAGATTTTAACCTTTCTTTCCTTCTGCCTTCTGCCTTCTGCCTTCTGCCTTCTGCCTTCTGCCTTCTGCCTTCTGCCTTCTGCCTTCTGCCTTCTGTCTTCTGCCTTCTGCCTTCTACCGAATTAAATACTCAACAGGGGGGTATGTACAATCTGGATTTTTTTGCGAAGATCGAAGAGAAGGAAAATAACTCAACCTGGGGGATGCTGCTCGATAGCAAGCAAGCATAACCGCAGGAAATAAATTGTACATTCTAGACTTCGTAAAGTACCCTTACCCCTTTTTAATAATATGCAATCTCGTTCGATCGAGTCTCTCGACCGTTTAACCCTAATAGCTGATTCACCCGTGGAACTCAAGGCCAATACAGCCAATACTGAATCTAATCCAAAACGATTGGGTTCGTCTGCCAATGAATTGGGAAACGAACCTATCAGACGTTCTCCCAGTCAATTATCGGCTCAGAAAGCACAAGCTCTACAACAAACCTTAGAGCGCCATCGGGAAGAAAAGCAAATTATAGTTGTTCAGGATTTCCCAGATCCCGATGCTTTATCATGTGCTTGGGCATACCAATTAATCGCGCAACAATATCACATTCAATGCGACATTGTTTATGGGGGTACTCTGAGTCACCAAGAAAATATTGCCTTGGTAAAACTGACTAACCTCCCAGCAATGCGTTGGACACCTCAAGTCCTGAAAAACAAAGATTTGTCAGTGTATCAAGGTTGCGTATTAATCGATAATCAAGGTACTACCAGCCAATTAATGACGCAAGTCCAGCAAGCAGGGATTCCTACAATTGTAGTAGTTGACCATCATCAACTACAGGGTAACTTACAAGCTGAATTTATCGATATTCGTCCAGCTGTACGTGCCACATCAACAATTTTTACTCAATACTTGCAAGCCGGACTACTAGAATTAGATAACGGCATCAGCGAGCACGTAAAATGCGCTACTGCCTTAATGCACGGTTTGCGTTCTGATACTAATGGTTTGCGACAAGCGCAGGAAGAAGAATTTCTCGCCGCTGCTTATCTTAGCCGTTTTTACGATCCCCAAATGCTCAATGCCGTCTTACAGGCGACTCGTTCTAAACGAGTTATGGATGTAATTGAGCGTAGCTTGAAAAACCGCATTGTCAAAAACAACTTTTCTATTGCAGGAGTTGGTTATTTGCTTTACGATGATCGTGATGCTATTCCCCAAGCTGCCGATTTCTTAGTAACAGAAGAAAACGTGCATACGGCAGTGGTTTATGGTATCGTTCACGATGAAGATAAGGAACGAGAACTGGTAGTTGGTTCGTTAAGAACTACTAAATTGACCCTCGATCCAGATGAATTTATCAAAGAAGCTTTTGGACAAGATAATCAAGGACGTTTCTTTGGTGGTGGACGTTCGATGGCGGGAGGTTTTGAAATTCCGATCGGTTTCTTAGGTGGCAGTAATGAAAATTCGGAATATGCCAAACTGAAATGGGAAGTTTTTGATAGCCAAATTAAGCAAAAGCTCTTAAAACTGGTTAATCCCACTCATAACTTAATAGAAACCGAATAGTTAGGAAAAAGCTGGAATTTTCAGATTTTAGATTTTTTCCTTTTCAATATACAATCAGAAGTCTTAAATCTGTTCGCGAAGCGTGTGTGTTAGCACGTAAATCAAGCAATGGTGAAATTGTACTTAATACGTCATGGCATCGCTGCGGAAAGAGAAGACTATACTGAAGATGCGCTACGACCGCTGACAAGTGAGGGGAAGCAAAAAACAAAGCAAGTAGCGCAGCAATTGTTTAATTTTGGTCTGCGGTTTGATTTAATTTTGACTAGTCCGTTGGTACGCGCTCGCCAAACTGCTGATATTCTAAAAGCGATCGGACTAAGTTCCCAACTAGAAGAATCAACACACCTAACTCCAGAAGGTAATATAGATTCTTGGTTAAAGTGGTTGGAGGAGTGGCAAAACAAAGGTGGTAGCAGCTTAGCATTAGTTGGTCATGAACCAAACTTAGGCGAATGGACAGAAATTTTGGTTTGGGGTGAAGCAAAAGGCAATCTGTTAGTCAAAAAGGCGGGAGTTATTGGAGTGCAACTTGCAGAAAGTGGTTCTCCTGTCGGTCGTAGTCTGTTATTTTGGCTAACACCACCAAAATTTTTGCTGTAACAACTGTTAAATCATTTTGGTGCTAAAGATAACAGGTTATGACTTTCTGGTAAGTTAGCCTGAATAGATATTCATGTAAGCAAAGAGTTAAGGATATGACCGTTTGCGAGTATAGGCCAGGTTTAGAAGGAATTCCCGCTGCTGAATCCGCTATTAGTCATGTTGATGGACAACGGGGCATTTTAGAATATCGGGGAATTAAAATTGAAGAACTAGCAGAAAAAAGTAACTTCTTAGAAACAACCTATCTCTTAATCTGGGGTAAGCTACCGACTAAGCCAGAATTAGAAGATTTTGAACATGAAATCCGTTACCATCGCCGGATTAAGTATCGCATCGTTGATATGATGAAATGCTTCCCAGAAAGTGGTCATCCGATGGATGCTTTGCAAGCTTCAGCAGCAGCGTTAGGATTGTTCTATTCTCGACGCGATTTGCATAATCCCGCTTATATTCGCGCAGCGGTAGTGCGACTGATGGCGAAAATCCCCACAATGGTAGCAGCTTTTCAGTTGATGCGGAATGGGAATGAGCCAGTTAGACCCCGCGATGATTTGGGTTATGCAGCTAACTTTCTCTATATGCTTAATGAGAGAGAACCAGACCCTTTATCAGCAAGAATCATGGATATTTGTTTGATTCTTCATGCTGAACATACGATGAATGCTTCTACTTTCTCAGCAAGAGTCACTGCTTCTACTTTGACAGACCCTTATGCGGTGGTAGCTTCGGCAGTAGGGACTTTAGGTGGGCCATTACATGGCGGCGCAAATGAAGAAGTAATTGCCATGTTAGAAGAAATTGGCTCGGTGGAAAATGTTCGCCCTTATTTAGATGACTGTTTGCAGCGCAAATCGAAAATAATGGGCTTTGGTCATCGAGTTTACAAGGTGAAAGACCCTAGAGCTACCATACTCCAAAATTTGTCTGAGCAATTGTTCGAGAAGTTTGGTTCTGACAAGTACTACGAAATTGCTGTAGAAATGGAACGGGCTGTGGAAGAGAGATTGGGACACAAAGGAATTTACCCAAATGTGGATTTTTATTCTGGGTTATTGTACCGGAAGATGGGTATTCCCACAGATTTGTTTACGCCGATTTTTGCGATCGCTCGTGTAGCTGGCTGGCTAGCCCACTGGAAAGAACAACTCGAAGAAAACCGCATCTATCGCCCTACCCAAGTTTACACCGGATATCACGAAGCTCATTACATCCCAATGGAAAAACGGTACTCTTGAGAAGGCAGGGGGGCAGGGG
>NZ_JADEWG010000031.1 GCF_015207735.1 [Phormidium] sp. LEGE 05292 | reverse complement strand
CCTCTGCTCCTCTGCCCCTCTGCCCCTCTGCCCTGAAACTCTGATTCTTTCGATCAATTGTCAAGTTCTTTAAAGTTTTGCTGAGTTTTGAGGAGTACCTGAGAGGGTGTGCGGTAAACTAAGCTTTGATTCAAAGAAGCTTGTGTTTTCTGCTTCATGCAGAGTCGCATTGTTGAGCCTCGTTTGGAGTCTTTATTCCATGTCACATTCAGTAAAAATCTACGATACCTGTATTGGCTGCACTCAATGCGTCCGGGCTTGCCCCACTGACGTATTGGAGATGGTTCCCTGGGACGGCTGCAAAGCCCAACAGATTGCCTCATCTCCCAGAACACAGGACTGTGTTGGTTGCAAACGTTGCGAAACGGCTTGCCCCACAGACTTTTTGAGCATCCGAGTTTACTTGGGCGCTGAAACTACTCGCAGTATGGGCTTGGCCTACTAAGCTCTTGCATCTTATAGTCCTGAGTGTTGAGTTGTGAAGATTCTTCTTCTATGTTGAACTTCTGACTCGCACTCAGGACTAATTATTTGGGGATTGGGGATTAGGGACTGGGGACAAGGGGACAAGGGGACAAGGGGACAAGGGGAATTTTATTGACGAAAAACTCTGGTAGGGGCGGGTTTTGTTGTTAACTCTTGTGTTGTGAACACAGATTTATCTACTCTCACCCGCCCCTACAACTCAAAACTTTCCTAGTCCCTGTTCCTTTTTTTGATGACTTGCTGAAAACTTGACGTTATCCTGATAGCTCAGTAGCTTTTAGCAAGTAAGTATAGTTGTTTGGCAAGAGCAGGAGTGGTCGTGAAATGTGTGGAATTGTTGGTTATATTGGCACTCAGGCAGCTAGTGAGATTTTATTAGCAGGATTAGAGAAGCTGGAATACCGGGGTTACGATTCTGCTGGCGTTGCCACTGTGAGAGAGGGAGAGGTTTACTGCGTTCGGGCTAAAGGGAAGTTGCAAAACCTGCGTGATAAGTTGGCAGGTGATGAAAATCCGGCGCAAATAGGAATTGGGCATACTCGCTGGGCTACGCATGGTAAGCCGGAGGAGTACAACGCGCATCCTCATACGGATACGGCGATGCGTGTGGCGGTGGTGCAAAATGGGATTGTGGAAAATTACCGGGAGTTGCGGGAAGAGTTAAAGAGTCGGGGGCATAAGTTTCGTTCGGATACGGATACGGAAGTGATTCCGCATTTAATTGCGGAGTTTTTAACTTTGTTGCCGAATAATTCTGCGGTTTCTGTTAGTTCGCGGTTTTTGGAAGCGGTGCGACAGGCTGTGAGTAAGCTGGAGGGGGCGTTTGCGATTGCTGTGATTTCTGCTGATTTTCCTGATGAGTTAATTGTAGCGAGACAGCAGGCTCCTTTGGCGATCGGTTTTGGTTCGGGTGAGTTTTTCTGTGCGTCGGATACTCCGGCAATTGTGCCTTATACTCGTGCGGTTTTAACTTTGGAAAATGGGGAATTAGCGCGGTTAACTCCTTTGGGTGTGGAGGTGTACAATTTTGCGGGTGATAGATTGAAGAAAACTCCCCGCACTTTGAATTGGAATCCGATATTAGTAGAAAAGCAGGGATTCCGTCATTTCATGTTGAAAGAAATCTATGAACAGCCAGGGGTGGTCAGGGCTTGTTTAGAAGCTTATCTTGATAGTGATTGGACGGCATCTAATGGGAAATCACCGATTAAATTGGAATTACCAGAAGAACTTTGTGCAGATTTAGAACATATTCAAATTTTGGCTTGTGGTACTTCTTGGCACGCTGGTTTGGTAGGAAAATATTTGTTGGAACAGTTGGCCGGAATTACGACGACTGTGCAGTATGCTTCGGAGTTTCGTTATGCACCACCGCCGTTAACTGCAAATACTTTAACTATTGGGGTGACACAATCAGGGGAAACGGCTGATACTTTGGCTGCGTTGTCAATGGAACAAACTCGCAGGTTGGGTAAGTCTGCGGAGTTTGAGGCTAGATTATTGGGAATTACTAATCGTCCTGAAAGTTCTCTTGGTCAATTAGTTTCTCATATTATTGACACCCATGCTGGGATTGAAATTGGGGTGGCGGCGACGAAAACTTTTTTGGCACAATTAATTGCTTTTTATTGTTTGGCTTTGGATTTGGCTTATCGGAGAAAGTCTTTATCTGCTACAGCAATAGTAAAGATTTTGGATGCTTTGCGATTGCTTCCGGCACAAATTGAAATGGTTTTGGAAAGCCAAGAAAGATATATTGAAGAGTTAGCCCATGATTTTGCGGAGACGCAAGATTTTATCTTTTTGGGTAGGGGAATTAATTATCCAATTGCTTTGGAAGGGGCGCTGAAACTGAAGGAAATTAGTTATATTCATGCTGAGGGTTATCCGGCTGGGGAAATGAAACATGGCCCGATCGCTCTTTTAGATGCTAAAGTTCCGGTAGTGGCGATCGCAATGCCCGGTAGTCCAGTTTACGAAAAAGTAATTTCCAATGCCCAAGAAGCCAAAGCCCGCGATTCCCGTTTAATTGGCGTAACCGCTGCTAATGAAGGTGAAGAATCTGATGTTTTCGATCAAGTTTTACCAGTTCCTTTAGTTGATGAATTATTGTCTCCCATTGTGACAGTAATTCCTTTGCAATTGTTGGCTTATCATATCGCTTCAAGACGAGGTTTAGATGTCGATCAACCTCGAAATTTGGCGAAGTCGGTAACAGTTGAATAAGGTGTATAAAGACAATAAAGTTGTACACTTGCCAATAAAGTCGTACACCGTGCCTGAAACTTGTACACTGAACAATAAAGTTGTACAATGAGCACGGAAATTTTACTTGCCAGGTTTTCCAGAGCGATAAGTTCTGGAGACTGGCTTGTATTAACCATCTGGATGAGGTAATCAGATGGCTAAACGTATCAGTTGCTAGGGACTTAATGGCAAGATTCAACTGTTAGTTTACGAGGAATAGCACGTCAGCTTGGTGTCGATCCAACTACTCGCGATTGTTGCAACGAGAGGTGATATGGTAAGAGTATCCAAGTTTTAAATTACGGCGTTTCCTTGGCATGGGGAATTTTCAGCAATGATTACTTCCACTCCGGTAATTTTAAATTTAAAAAATGTAGACTTAAGCGACGAGCAATTTTACCAACTCTGCCAAGACAATCAAAATTGGCAACTGGAACGAACACCCAAAGGAGAATTAATAATTATGCCTCCCGTCGGTGGAGTTAGTGGAAATCGAGAAGCCGATTTAAACGGCCCTCTTTGGTTATGGAATCGTCAAACTCAACTCGGCAGAGTCTTTAGTTCGTCTACCATATTTCGCTTACCGAATGGGGGAGACCGTTCTCCCGATGTTGCTTGGGTCGCCAACGAACGCTGGGAATCATTAACACCAGAAGAACAAGAGAAATTTCCCCCATTATGTCCTGATTTTGTGATAGAGTTGCGTTCTCGTACCGACTCCCTAACCCAACTGCAAGAAAAAATGCAGGAATATCTCAACAGCGGTTTGCGGTTAGGTTGGTTGATTAATCCCCAAGCGCAACAAGTAGAAATCTACCGTCCGCATCAAACCGTTGAAATTGTTCAATTACCCACAAGTTTATCCGGAGAAAATGTCTTACCCGGATTTGTTTTAGAATTACCCGTTTTTTGAGTGCAAACCTTATTGGTCAGAAGATATTGAACTGAACGAAAGTTTTTCGATCCTGAAAATGGTCGGAGGGCGAAGAAAGTTTATCGGTTTACAGTTGATGTGAGCGACAGGATTCCTGTAACTTTGGGCGAAGTTCGTTCTTGGTCTGTGCCAAAATAAAAAAATCAATATCAAGCGATCGCAGTTGAGATCAAAGATTTGCATCAAACAAGACAAATCTTTCCACTGTGTACGCTCGCTCGACAACTCCACAACAGCCGATCGGATTTGATTTGGTAGTGGCGATGGCTTACACCTCAGCGATCGCCTAAGCAGTTCCAAAGCCACATAATAAGCTTCTTAGTATACAACTTTATCCTCCATAGGTCAGCCCTAGAGCCACAAGTGTACAACTTTATTGTCTGCTTTCACCTGATTTCATCTGATAAAGATAAGTCAGCGATCCTGGCTTGCTGAAATAGTCCAGTTTTTGCCCTAAGCGATCGAGACTAGGCTTAACTATAACTTCTCTTTCTCTCCTTAATCCAGAAACTATAAACCAAACACGCTGTTTATTTTGTAGGTGTGATGATGTGCGTTTAATTTCTTCCCAATTTTGTTCCGAAAATGTCTCAGGATTAAAAAAGTCGTTATAAGGAAGAATAAAATACATAGATTTAGAGTAGCCATATTTGGCTGCATAATATTCAAATTGATCGGGCGAGCCTCCAACTAAAAATATGCCATCATTGGGTTGTTGATTAGCTTGTATATACTCAATTACAGGTCTAATTTCGTGTCTCGTTTCTGGAACAAAGAAAAATATACTTGATAAAATTAAAGGTGGAAGGATTAATAAATTAATAATTATTACTCCGGCTGTTGTTCTCAGCTTTTTCTGCTTACTGAATTGAGAAGTTAGAAATGCTGCACCCTCAGCAATGATTAAAATGAAAAAAGGAGTTAAAAATAAAATTAAGCGGTTACGAAAAGGATATTTATGAAGATATGCCGCCACCAAAGTTACAAATAATGGAGACATTAACACCAGAAACATCTGTTTGTTTTTTCTCAGGAATATAATGCTACCTATGATAAACACAATTAAAGAAATTTCGTCTATAGTTTCAAATCCTAATGGATTATTGAAGAACCTTTTCAAAGAATTTATTAGCCAGCCTAAGTCTAATACAGATTGGGGATATTCAGGTTTCCAAGCATTGTGTAAGTTTTGATTTTTGGCGGCATTTGCTAAAGTTAAAGAATAGAAAAAGCCAAAACCAATAATCCAAATAAAATAGAGGGGTAAACGGTTAATCAGAATTTCTCTTCGTCTTTTAGCAGGAGTTAACAGAAAATTGGCACTCTCAATTCCTGCTAAGACAAAAATAGCTGGATGAGATAGACAAATTGCTAATATTCCCAAGCCACCAAATAAGATAATTTTGGGTAAGGTTAAAATTTGATTTTTTAGGGGTATTAAAACTAGAGAAAGCAGCAATGCTACCATAACATCGCTAGAATATTGCTTAACTTCAGTAGCATAATAAAGAGGTTCTTTGAGGGAAGCGAATAGAATTAGTGCGATCGGTAAAGCAACCACAGATACAGTATTTTTACCTAATTCATAAAGAAGAAATAAAGAAGCGATTCCAGCAATGAGAGGAAACAAGCGCAATGAATATTCGCTGTGTCCAAATAGCTGAGTTGCTAATTTTTCAATCCACAAAAACCCGAAAGGTGCAGCTTGATTATGATCTAAAGGTTGTAGTAATTCTAGGTAAGAGCGATCGACAATATTCAACGCCAGACTTGCTTCGTCTCCCCACAAAGAGCGATTACTCAAATATTGAAAGCAGCGAATTATAATCCCAAATAAGAGCGCAAACCAAGCTAAATAATTAAAAAATTTAGGTTTTAACAACATTCATCACACCTACAGAATTACTAATCAGTTAATAAACTAAAGCGCAATCTAAATTGTATATTTTTAGGGCTTGCGTGCTGAAGCCTGAAACTTAGATCCCCCCTAGCCCCCCTTACAAAGGGGGGAACCTTCTAAGCCCCCTTTTTAAGGGGGTTGGGGGATCTCAGTAGTTAAATTGATTTCTCTCCTTGTCACCTAGTCCCCAAAAACACCAGAGAACCTACTTTTTGGCGAGGTTGGCACAGATACGCCGTTCTTCCTTTGCTTCATCAGGATGAGTTTCTAGATAATCTTTAACCCAATCACAGCCGGAAGCCATGAGTTGATTGACATCCAAAATCCACAGTTTCACCGTCTTGTCTAAACTTCCGGTAGCCAGAGTTTGACCATCGGGACTCCAACTGACACTATTGACAGAACTCTGATGACCTGTGAGAGTTTGCAGCAACTTTCCTTGTCGGTTCCACAGTTTCACCGTCTTGTCCCAACTTCCGGTTGCCAGAGTTTGACCATCGGGACTCCAACTGACACTATTGACAGAACTCTGATGACCTGTGAGAGTTTGCAGCAACTTTCCTTGTCGGTTCCACAGTTTCACCGTCTTGTCCCAACTTCCGGTTGCCAGAGTTTGACCATCGGGACTCCAACTGACACTATTGACAGAACTCTGATGACCTGTGAGAGTTTGCAGCAACTTTCCTTGTCGGTTCCACAGTTTCACCGTCTTGTCCCAACTTCCGGTTGCCAGAGTTTGACCATCGGGACTCCAACTGACACTATTGACATAACTCTGATGACCTGACAAAGTATTGCGTTCTCTGATTTCACCCCTATTAACTGTTTGCTCAAGGACAGCGATAGCTTGCTCTTGAATATAATTTGTAATAGATTCTTCCGAAAAATTTAGTTGTTTGGATGCTTGCCCTGCCTTTAATGCTTCCAGTAGTGCTTTGAGTCCATCTCCAGAATTAAATGATGCTTGGGAAAAGACAGTTTTCTCTACTGCATATCTTAAATTCTGGGCTTGCATGACTTGGTAAATAGCAAAAACACCTGCCCCAACTGCAATTAATCCAACTACCCCAGCAAAAATCGCAGTCCTAGTCCTAATCTTTTGTGCTTGTTGTTTGGCTACCCGTTCATCCTCTAACGCCAACTCTGCTTTCTGTCTCGCCTCACTTAAAATTTGATTAGCTTCTCTCTCGGTTGCCAAAGAACGCTCAACTTCCCGCCTTTCCAACTCCCGACTAGCATCCAAAAACTGATAATCTTGGTGACTTAAACTTTTCCCAGCCGCCCAAGCTTGGGCAATTTCCAAAGCTTGACCCCGCAATAATCGCGATTCATCTTGATAATTAGAATCTACCCAAGCCCGAAAGTTTTCGTTGTAAGGACGGAGATTAGCTAATGCTTTCTCTACCCAATCAAAGTTAAAAACAGTCTGATAAATTCGGTTATAAACTCTCAGTTTCCCCTCACGCTTGACCACTAATCCTGTAAGTCGCAGTTCCATTTGTTCTGGTGTATCGTCTGCGGGGACTGGAGGTTGGGGACCGCCATCGACTGGGGACTGGGGACTCGGTTCTGATTGGAGGATTTGCTGATATATTCCTAATAATCTGCTGGCGCGTTGTTCGCTTCTGAGAATGCGATCTCTAATCGTCTTTAAATGCTCTGGTACATCCTGGGTTTCCCAATTTTCAATTACCCGCTTTTGCACCAAATTTTCTACCCAAACCTGGGGATGTTCGATTGATTGGGAATTGAGGGAATTGTTGATTAACTTACAAATCTTTTGGGTTAAAAAAGGCTGTCCGCCAGTCCAAGATAACACCGATGCTAACAATTCTTGGGAATTTTCCACTCGATTAGCGAAACCTTTTGCTAAAGGTTCAGCTTCCGTTAATTGAAACCCTGTTAACTCAATTGCCCGACCAATATTAAATGGTGTACGACGACGGTCACTAATCAAATCCGCAGGCGTTGCCACCCCAATCAAAGCAAAAGTTAAACGGTTATATTCTGGTTTATCTGCCCGTTGATTAAAACAATCCCGAATCAGCGCAAAAAAGTCATCAATATTAAATGGTAAAGCCAATACACTATCAATTTCATCAACAAAAATTACAATATTTTTATCAATAGATTCTAAAAGAATTTCACCTAAAAATTTACTAAACTTTTGTACAGGAGACAATAAGCCGTGACTCGTCCACCAATCATCTAAATCGAAGTTGCCGTAAAGTTCAAAACCATTTACTAAATAATCGATGATTCCGGCATACCATTGTTCAGCAGTAATATCGGAAGTTCCTATAGCAGTAATATCAACAGCAGCACAAGCAACTCCCTCATTTTGTAAGCGTTGCATTGTTTGTACCCGCAAACTAGACTTACCCATTTGTCGGGAATTGAGTACATAACAAAACTCACCTGCTTTTAATGCTGCATACAAATCTTCGTCAGCTTTTCGTCTGACATAAGTAGGCGCATTAATTGGTAAACTACCACCAACTTGATATTCGTAAACCATCTTTTTATTTTTGATTTTGAATTATAAATGTACGTTGTTGCGCTTTAGCGCTATAGCTGGCGCTGAAGCGCAACAACGTACCTTAACGGACTCCTAACATATCTTTGAAATACAAGCGATAAAGGTTGCATAATGGAACTACATCATTACCTCGCAATTCTACTAATCCCATACTTCTTAGTTTAAACGCTTCCATTTGTTCCAACCGCACTGGAACAGAAGCAGATATTACCTGTTTCATTGCTGCTTCTAATTTCGGATCGGCTTTAATATTAGTTAAATGTCGCCGCAAATGATCGTCGTAAATTCCTGCTTCGGTAGGCGCTGATTCTAAAAACTTTTCTAGGGTTAATTGTCCTCGCGCAAAATTATAAAGTGCTTTTCGCAATAAATAAGGATGTCCGTCTACCATTCCGATTAATTGTTCTATTTCATGATTCGACCAATTTAACCCGTGACGTTTTATTAATTCAGTAACTTGTGTTGAGTTTAAATCTGGTAATTCAATGGGTAAACCAACATTAAACGGCGACTGGTTAATATTAAGAGGAATGTAAACTTCCTTAGAATGAACGATGACTAAACGTAGTTTTTGCCAAGTTGGTTCGTTTTTACTTCTTTCGTGCCATGCTCTTAGTAAACCAAAGAATTCTTGAGCAGTTTTCTCATCATGGAATATCTGATCGACTTCATCTAATCCTAATGTTAATGGTTCGGTGACAGATGTGAGTAAGTAGCGTTGAAAGTAGTTACTACATTTGTTTTTGCTACCTAGTACGCCTTTCCAATATTCTGTTAGACGATCGTCCAAATTTAATTCATTAGCAACACTGGCAGAAAACCATTGTAAAAATTTATCTATGCTACTAAGAAATTCTGCATCAGCAGCTTGAAAATTCAGATAAGCCGTTTGATGTCCTTGTTGTTTAGCATGGTGTAAAATGCGTTGCAAAAGAGAAGTTTTTCCCATTTGTCGCGGTGCTTTCACTCTGATTAATGCACCTGGTTTAACAATTGTTTCATAACAATCTGATTCAATGGGAGGACGTTCTATATATAGGGGAGAATTCAAACTAACAGAACCTTCTGGGTTATCTAATTCTGTGAGTGAAATGGGTTGTGCAATGGTCGATCGCCCAGATGATTCCTCAATTGTACTGCTATCTGGCAAATCAGAATTTTCATCTTCAATTAGTTCTTCTGGTAAATCGGAATCAGCAAAATCTGAGCTTTTTAATAATATTGGCGTAAGTTCTTCTGGGATACCCGCCATACTGATACTGACGCAGCCCATTTTATACGCAAATTCTACTGTTTTCCCCGCGCCTAATGCGTCGTAAAATCCTACTGCAAATTCGCGTGCCGCATTATCTCCTACTGCTTGTTTCATGCCGATAACGTAGGGTATATGATGTGCGATCGCTTTTGCTTGCACTTCCGAGTAGCAAGCATTCAGTACCACACACTCCACTTGGTCTTTAAATAACTCAAACAAACTTGCCAATGCTTTAGCACTCACCAACTTGATCTTTTGATTTCCATCTTCAAAAGCTAAACCATCCTCTCCCGCACCATGTCCTGCAAAATGGACAATCTCTGGATTAAATCCTAACACTGCTCGCTGCATATCTCTGGGTGTCACTGCCAATTCTTTTTCTAGTTGGAAATTGTGACGCTTTTTTGCTCTTTGTAAACCATGTTCAATTTCTTTAACTTCTTGCTCTAAACTCAAAGGGCTAGTATTTTTAGGATTGGCTGCCAAAAATAGGATGGTTTTCTTTTTTCTTGTAGGAGTACTCATAAATTTACAACTACGCTGATCTTCTCCCTACTATAACAGTTATCAAAGTAGCGATCGCAAATTCTTACTAGCGCAAGATCCCCCTAAATCCCCCTTAAAAAGGGGGACTTTGAATCCGATTCCCCCCGTGATGTTAATAGCAAAGCTTCCGCTGGTTCCCCCATTTTTAAGGGGGGCGGAGGGGGGATCTTTTAAAGCGGTTAGGGAGGATCGAATCGACAATATTTGTAACTAACAACTTGGGTTACTATAGTGCATAAATCCATCTTAGTCGCACCTATTAATAATATTTACCCTCCTCTAGAAATGACTTGTCCAGTTTTTTAACAAGTTCACATAAGAAATTAAAAATCGGTTCTCATGACATTTCACGCAGCAAGTTTTGTAATTTAAGAACCTATCAAACAAAAAATTTATTTAAGGATTTTTTACCAGGAGATCGGATATTGTAAAGCTAGTGCAGCGCAGCAGAAATCACCAATCAGTTGAAAAAAGGTAATAAAGCTGAATATAAAAGCCTTCTTTCCTTCTGCTTTCTGCCTTCTGCCTTGGAGCCTTCTTGTACTAGCCAATTTGATAGGATCGATGAAAGATCAATTTCCCCAACTTCCTGAATTTATCTTTGGTCCGCTTTCAACCTCTCAGGGACGATTGAAACAAGCCCGGATGGAACGAATCGGGTTATTTCATGATGTTACCTTGAGAGCGATCGATCCCACAGAAAACGAACCGATTCTCATCACCGTGCGAGTGGGGGCAGAAATTGCGGTTAAATCCGTTAGCCTTCATTACACAACAGATACCTCTGCTCTCTTATCTTCCTTGGATTTCGAGCATCCATCGATCGTAACGCTACCAATGCAACGTACTCAGATTGAATGGGATACTTTGCAATGGTGTTATCTAGAACATTGGGAAGCTACTATTCCAGGTCAAGCGCAAGGAACGCAAGTATCATATTTGATAACTGCAACCACGATAACCAATCAAACGATCGCCAGTCCTTATGTAGATGTGGATGCGCTAAAACAGTCGAGTAACGCAGAAGATTTTGATTTCAAAGCATTAGAAAAGCTGTATCGAAACAATAAACCGCAAATTTATCAATTCGTTGTTGATGGGGAAAAGATTCCAGCGTGGATCGGAGAAGCGATTATTTATCAAATTTTTGTCGATCGCTTTGCACCAGATCCAGGAACCGCTTTTCACACACCAGACGATCGCAGTTGCATTTATGGTGGCACTTTAAACGGAATTTTATCAAAACTGGATTACTTGCAAGATTTAGGCGTAAACTGTCTCTGGTTAACGCCCATTTTTCCCAGTCCTTCCCATCATGGCTACGATCCGATCGATCACAGCACCATTGAACCTCGCCTTGGCACAATGGAAGACTGGCAAAACCTGATCTCACAAGCCCATCAACGTGGAATTCGGATTATTTTAGATTACGTGGTGAATCATGTTTCCGACAAACATTCTGCCTTCCAAACAGCTTTGAGCGATCGTCTACATCCTAGCTACGAATGGTTTCGATTTCGCGACCATCCATTAGAATACGATTGCTTTTTTGATGTTCCTGGACAACCCGAAGTAAATTCAGATAATCCGGGAGTGCGGGAGTATTTCATCGAACACGCCTGTTATTGGTTACAACAGGGTTGTGATGGTTTTCGGTTAGATTATGCTCATGGGGTGACTCATGCCTTCTGGTCTATGTTTCGTGACGCAACTCGACGCACAAAATCAGATAGTGTGACGCTGGGAGAAATTACCCAACCGCCATCGGTAATGCGATCGTACACCGGACGAATGGATGGTTGTTTAGACTTTAGATTATTAGAACTCCTGCGCGGCTTCTTTGTGTTTGAAAACCTCAGCGTCAGTCAGTTCGATCGTGCATTAGAACAGCATTTGGCTTATTTCGGGTCGAGTTTAGTCTTACCCAGTTTCTTAGATAACCACGACATGAATCGGTTTTTGTGGGTGGTGGATGGCGATAAACGCCGCCTGAAACTGGCAGCATTATGTCAATTTACCTTACCCAATCCCCCAATCATTTATTATGGAACCGAAGTGGGCTTAAGTCAGTTAGAAAACGTGGGGCGCTTGGAAGAATCTCGATTACCAATGCTGTGGGGCGCAGAACAAGATACCTCTTTGCTGGAGTTCTACAAACAGTTAATTGCCTTGCGTCGGAAAACGCCTGAACTTTGGCAGCAACCGCGTCAATCTTGGTTACTTGATGATGTTAATCGTGTTTATGGGTATGAATGTGGCGAGTATGCGATCGTACTCAACGCACATACTCAGAAATTCACCTTGTCTTTATCCGATCGTTGGAAACAACCTCAACCGATCCTGACCACTGACTCAACTACACTCTGGAACTCTCACACAAATCAGATCGCCCTTGCCCCTTTTGCTGGAGTTGTTTTGCAAAAACCGGATGACCGTCATGGTTGATTTTCGATCGCCTCCTTCTCATCAGGCGTGGAAACAGAGGTAAAAAGTATGCTCTTTGCCGCACCAAATGATTCTTTTAAAAACAGCGGGAAGACGGCATCACCAGACATCCCCTCAATCTGCTGCTTCAGCTTGGACACGACCTCCGGGTTTTTGTCAGCAAGGTTGGTCTTCTCCGAAGAATCCTGTACCAGGTTGAAGAGTTCGACTTGAGGCGGCAGCGTCACCTGCCAAACCAATTTCCAGTCTCCCTGACGAAGTGCGGCACGAAATGGCTCGATGTTGTAAACAACTTCATTACGGGCGGAGGGCTTCTCACCACTTAATGCTGACCAAACGTTCAATCCATCGAGTGGTTTACTCTTACCAGAAGGCACACCAGCAAGACCTGTCAATGTTGGGTACATATCTACAATGTGAATCGGTTGATTAACCACCGAACCTGGCTTGATGTGTCCCTGCCAGTTGGCTAGTGCAACAACGCGAGTGCCGCCCTCGTATAGCGATCCCTTGCCATCGCGGAAAGAACCATTGTCAGCAGGGATGGTTCCGCCAGAGGTATCGACCTCACCTGTAAATTGAGCCGATCGGGGTCCGCCATTGTCGCTTTGGAAGACAATGAGCGTGTTGTCACGCATCCCACGCTTGTCTAGCGCCGCCAGCACCAGACCAATCTGGTTATCCATCGCTGTAATCATGGCAGCATAGGTACGACGGTTAGGGTCAGTGATGTTTTTGTACTGGTCTAGATACTCCGGTGGTGCTTGATAGGGAGCATGGGGTGCGGTAAATGCCAAGTAAAGAAAAAGTGGGGTCTTTGGATTGTGTTCTCCGATCAGTTTTACTGCATCTTGACCCAACAATGTCGTCACATAGCCTTCTTCTTCAACCAACTGATTGTCTCGATACCAATCAATCTTGTTATGTGCTGAGTGAGTGAAATAGTCGATCTCGCCAAGAATCGGGCCGTATTGGTAATCAAATCCCCGTTGTCGGGGCCAATACTTGCGATCGGCATGACCAAGGTGCCACTTGCCTATGATGGCAGTCTTGTAACCCACTTCTTTCAGTGCTTGGGGTAGCAGCCACTCGTCGGTTGCCAGACCATATTTACCAGCTGAAGGAATCACTAATGTTTGTAGTCCATAGCGATGGGGATATCTGCCAGTCATCAGTGCGGCTCTTGATGGTGTACACATGGGCTGGGCATAGTATTGTTCGAGTTGTACCCCACTCTGAGCAAGCCGATCGAGGTTTGGTGTTTTGATATCGGAACCGTGAAACCCGACATCTTTCCATCCTTGGTCATCCGACATAATGTAGAGGATATGAGGAGGGGAAGGTGGCTGTTGAGCTACAGCTAATGGCAACCATTTAAGACTACTTAAAAGAAGCGTTAAAAGGAATGCGATGAATAACCCTACTAAATTCTTAGCTGAATTTCTCATTTACTATCACTATCTACTCGTGGATGGTTTGCATGAACATGAATATCAAGAGAGGAAAAGCAATGTGTTTAGCCCAAAATGACCATCCCTGCTGGTGGCAAAGACAGCCGCACATAAGCACGACCTTCGGCAGTCTGCTCAACAGCGATAAATTCGTTAGTGGGAGGCTGTTTGAGTTGTTCATCTGTCCAATCAGCCCGGTAAAGCACCCGCAGTTTTGACCCTGGAGGATTCAAGTTTCCGTCTACGGTGACATCGGCTCCTCTAGGTTCTAATCCATGAGTATTCATCACCATGACAATCTCGTGATAGGAGAGAATTCTAGACCAGCCAAAGAGTTCACCTGCCCCTGGAATCTGGAAGGGATAGCCACAGAAGGAGGTTTCACGAGGATAGCAAATACCCATTCTTAGGGAGCGTCCGATCGAATTATTACCGTTGCGAATTCGAGCGATCGCAGCAATCCGCAAATAGGTGGGATGCTCAGGATTAAAGAAATGACAACCTGTAGTTTGAAATGCCCCAAACGGCCCCCCAAACATATCTTCCCGAATATAACGGTCTTCACCAAAGCGGTTGGGTTCAATGCTGTAGTCGTGATAACCCTCATTGCCATCAAAAGCTTGCTCTGTGCCGTAGTAGATACAGGGAATACCGGGAGTTAGCAGTTGAATGCCAACCGCATGAGCCGATTGCCAGTAGCTGTGCGGTGTGGAGTTATGGGCGGCAAAACGCTGCTTGTGGGACTTGCAGGACATATCATGGTCATCCAGGATGGAGACATGGAGCCGTCCAGTCTGGATGTAACGAGCCAGATCGGAATCGGTACGGAAGCGTTGAAAGAAGTCCATCGGATTGAGTGTACCGCGAGCCGCCCCTGCCATCTGATTTGGGGAGTTGTTAATATCAAGTACTGCGGTTAATGCTCGATCGAAAACACTGCCGAACAAAGATAGATAGTTGAACGACATCAAGTTATCGGTGATTTCGCCTACGAGGAGAAAGTTTTCCTTACCGATCGATTGAGCATAGCGAGCGATCGCAAAACTGAACTGAGCACAGATGTCTTTGGGAATATGTTTAGCAGCGTCAATGCGGAAGCCGTCACAATCAGTTACAGCAATCCAGTATTGATAGCAACGAACGATCGCTTCCAACGTGGCTTTGTGGTAGCCATCCAGCTTCTTCAAATCGAAAAAATCGCCCCGGCGAAATTCCGCATTCGGGTCCATCGGGTCGGGATTGCTCCAGTTGACGATCGCACCCCGACGGTTATAGGCATCTAAAGATTGGAATTCCTTGGGCCAGCAGCCATCTTCCAGGCTTTGAATTTCAGGAATACACTCACCCGTGCCGGAACGCCAGCCCGCAAAACTGTAAGGCGGCTCATAGCGGTAAGGCAGTGATTCTTCAGTAATGCCAGTCAGGTCTGGCCCATAGAACCAGTTATTACCAGTATGGTCGATCACAACATCTAACACAACGACCATTCCGCGATCGTGTGCATCATCGATCAGGTCGCGCAAATCTTGAATCGTGCCGAAACGAGGGTCAATATCGAGAAAATTCTGGATCGCATAGCCATGATAAGTTTGCAAATCTGCTCTTTGCTTGAAAGCAGGATTCAGCCACAAACCTGTAATTCCCAATCCTTGCAAGTAATCCAACTTGCTGCGTATGCCCTGAAGCGTTCCCCCTGTGAAGCGTAAGCCAGCTGACATCCAGGCGCGTTTGTCTTGAGTTCGGTATTGTTCGGGATGGCGATAGTCGAACATCGGACGCTCTGCCTCCCGACCATCGCTGAAGCGATCGGGCAATATTTGATAAAAAATATGATGTTTCCAAAGCATGGGGCTGGGAAAAACCCTTCCACGCGGTTCCAAATTAAGCTGGGAGAGATCGTGTGGGGTAAAATCCTCAACCTTGGTTTTCATTGTTAACCTAACCTCTGGTGTTAATTGATGAAATCATGAGTTTTAATTAATGAACCCAAATGCTTATAGCCCTAAATGTATTTGATGTGCATCTGCGCGATCGTACACACATTAGAAAACAGACTGTTGGATTAGCGAACCGGAAATTTTGGTGGGGGAAGGGAACAGGGAACAAATATTTTCTTTCTTCGTCTCAGTTTGAATTGGTAGCCAGATATAGAAAAATCAGTATAACAAGACTCACTCCTACGCAAAGCACATCTAAATTTTTGAACAAGCACAGACCAATTTCTTGTCATTTCATGCCAAAGGGAAAAAGCGATCGCTAAATTTAGGACTTACGCACTGGCGATCCCCCAACCCCCTTAACTTCCCCCCTTGTGTTTTGGGGACTTAATTAACTTCCCCCCTTGTGTTTTGGGGGGTTAGGGGGGATCTAGGTTTCAGGCAGAGAGGTTTTTCCGTACTTAAGCTTGCATCGCATCTAAAATTGTATATTTTTGGTGTTAGGCAAAAACCGTCAATCCCTCTCCCCATCCCCCCATCTCCCCATCAGCCTAAATATTCAATTTAAATGCTTAGCAGTTTAGTGTACTAAATCCCTTATTGATTAAACCAGTCCGCTTTGAACCCTCTGTTCAACTCCGAAGCGATCCTTGACAACAGGCAAGAAACCAAATATTCTCTTTCTTTAGGGGGATGTAAAACAGGAGCAAGTAATTCTTGTTCTATTGCGATGTGACGGCTATGCACTTGCATTCACTGCCCCAACAAGCTTAAAGGCAAGAGCGGCTAGGGCATTTAAACAATGTAATGGTTGCCCAAGGTAAAAATATCAGCATCATGCTTGGCAAGCTCGACGAAATAGGCATTGTTGAAGGTCGATTGATTTCCCAAATCTTTCAATTTTGACATTGATTTTCTGTAAAAAAATTAAGGACGTAATATGAAAACATCTCATTTAGTACTTTGTGGAATTGTTGCTGCTGGAGTATCTGCTGCTTTTTTTACCGCTATTTCCCATGCTCAAACTCCCGCAGCTCCCGCAACTCCCCCGCCTCTCCCCCCGTTACAGAAAAGTTGTGTTTTTCTTAAGGAAGTTACTACAGGGCAGCCGCAGGTTAGAAAAGTGGTACGGGTAGGCAATGAAAATACCGATTTTGCTGTTCCTACGGGAGTCAGATTTAAATCATACGTTGCTATGTTATTGCCAGAAAACACTGCTAACTACGATGCTAGATTGTTTTTTAAATACAATGACGGTAGCAGTGCGGAAGTATTTAGGAAAACAATTGCAGCTCAAAGATTCCAGCGTTATTCAGGAAATTTTCGTTCTCCCTCTGGAAGGCAACCTTTTCAGATTAACTTTAATGTTTCTAGCGCTCGTAACAATGCCTATCACGTTGCTGTAATGGCTTGCCAATAGGAACTTGAGATTAACTCAAGTTAATAGGTATGTTGTTGCGCTTGAGTCCTAGTAAATAGTGGGTAGTGGGTAGTGGGTAGTAGAAATCCCACTACCCATTATCTGTTATACCAAATCCGGGTCAGCTACTCCCTTTATGATTGGGCGATTGAAATACGTGCTACGCACACGCTACGCGAACGCTGTTATTCAAGGATTAGCACGATCGCTGTTTAATTAGGATTTTGATTGAAAACAGGGAACGGAGAGCGGGGAACAGAGAAATGTGCTCAAATGAGGTATTTGATATTATCAAATTAGAGGACAAACCACAGAAAAAATAATGAGTACGACGATCGCTGGTTACAATTTGCTCGAAATCCTTTATGAAGGAGCTACTACCTGTGTTTACCGAGCTAAAGCGTGTCAAAACAATTTAGGAGCAACGTCTGTCATTATTAAAACTCTAAAAGCTGAGTATCCAACGATCGGTCAGCTAAATCGGTTAAAACACGAATATCAAATTTTACAAGACTTAGAAATTGCAGAAATTGTTGAACCATTAGCTTTAGAAAGCTACGGTAATGGATTAGCGTTGATTCTGTCTGATTTCGATGGAGAATCGTTGGCAAAAGCGATCGCTAAACAACCATTTAAATTAAACAATTTTTTACCAATAGCCATTCACTTAGCGGAAATTCTGGCGCAGCTGCATCAGCAAAATATTATTCATAAAGATATTAAACCTCATAACATTCTCGTCAATGAAAAAACAAGTGAAGTTAGGTTAATTGATTTCGGTATTTCTACCCGTTTATCAACAGAAAGTCCAACGATCGATCGCATCAATGTTCTGGAAGGAACACTCTCCTATATGTCTCCAGAACAGACTGGGAGAATGAATCGATCGATCGACTATCGCACAGACTTTTATTCTCTTGGTGTTACTTTCTATGAAATGTTGACTGGGCAGCTGCCATTTCCAGCGACTGATACCTTAGAAATAATTCATTGCCACATTGCTAAAACAGCCATTCCACCTCATCTTATCAATTCGGATATTCCACAAGCAGTGTCCGATATTGTGATGAAATTACTAGCTAAGACGGCAGAAGAACGTTATCAAAGTGCGCTGGGATTGAAAGCTGATTTAGAAATTTATCTTTCTGGTGCAATTTCTGGTTTTAAGATAGGAGAATTCGATTTATTTAGCCAATTTTCGATTCCAGAAAAATTGTATGGACGCGATCGCGAAATTGACTTGTTAATGAAAACTTTCGCTCGCGTTACAGATGGCAAAACTGAAGTCATGTTAGTTAAAGGTTATTCTGGTATTGGAAAATCGTCATTAGTTAATGAAATTCGCAAACCTATTGTTGGAGCGAGAGGATATTTCATCTCTGGCAAATTCGATCAATTTCAACGCAATATTCCTTACTCTGCAATTATTACCGCCTTTCAATCATTAGTAAAACAACTCTTGACTGAAAATGAAATTCAACTAACCCAATGGGGAACCAAACTTTTAAAAGCTCTTGGTAATAATGCTCAAATTATTATTGATGTTGTTCCAGACATAGAACTGATTATTGGCAAACAACCCACTGCGCTAGAATTAGCTCCAACGGAAGCCCAAAACCGATTTAATGTTGTTTTTCAAAAGTTTATTCGTGTTTTCTGCTCGCCAGAACACCCTTTAGTTTTGTTTCTGGATGATTTACAATGGGCTGATTCTGCTACACTCAAATTGCTGGATGCGATCCTAACTGATGCAGAAACAGGCTATTTATTTTTACTGGGAGCCTATCGAGATAATGAAGTTAGTTTGAGCCATCCTTTAGTGATCGCTCTTGATTCAATGCTGTCTAAAAGCATTATTATTCATGAAATTACCTTGGCTCCCTTAGCCCTTGCAGATATTAGCAACCTCATTGCTGACACACTTCATAATGATAGAATTTCTGTTCAAACATTAGCTGAATTAGTTATCCGAAAAACTTCAGGTAATCCCTTCTTTGTTACTCAATTTTTGAAAACATTGTATCAGGAAAATCTGCTTCAATTTAATAGTTCAGCGCCGGGAAGTAAAGCATATTGGCAATGGAATATTACCCAAATTGAGGCACTTGACATTACAGATAATGTTGTTGAATTGATGATTCAGAAGTTGCGAAAATTACCTGAATCTACTCAACAGGTGTTACAGTTAGCAGCTTGTGTGGGTAATAGATTTGACTTGCAAACTCTGGCAACTATTTATAAGCGATCGCCAACCGTTACCTATCAAAATATTTTACCAGCCATTGCAGAAGGCTTAATATTACCAACTTCTGAATTAACACTTCCAATAGAAGATTCGATCGATCCGCATCTAATGAACCTGGGATTTAAGTTTCTGCATGACCGAGTGCAACAAGCAGCTGATGCGCTAATTGATGATAATTTTAAGCAAGCCACTCACTTACAAATTGGTCGTTTGCTTTGGCAAAATACGTCACCAGAAACATTATCAGAAAAGATATTTGAAATTGTCGATCACCTCAATTTAGGCATTGAGTTAATTACAGATTCAGCGGAACGAGTTGAAATCGCCAAGCTTAATTTAATTGCTGGACAGAAAGCCAAAGCAGCAATGGCTTCTGTTGCGGCAAACAAATATTTGCAAGTCGGTTTAGAACTGTTAGGAAATTTGAGTTGGGAGACTGAGTACGAACTGACATTAGCACTGCATACCGAAGCAGCAGAGTCGGCATATTTGAGCAGTGATTTTGAAGCAGTACAGCGATTCGTTGACATTGTGCGAAACTGCGCTAAAACTTTGTTGGATAAAGTGAAAGTATATGAGATTCAGATTCAAGCTCATGTATTGCAGAACAAACTGCTAGAAGCAATTAATACGGCACTACAAGCCTTAAAGCTGTTGGAAGTGAATTTTCCCGAAAACCCAGTTCCATCTGATATTGGACAAGCACTTTCCGAAACTGCGGCGATTTTGAATGGGAGACGAATTGAGGATTTAGTCGATCTGCCTCAAATGAGCGATCCCTACGAACTAGCAGCTATTAAACTTTTAGCAAGTATCTTTGCTCCCGCCTATATTGCTGCTCCTACACTGTTACCATTGGCAGTGTGCAAACAAGTCGATCTATCAGTCCAACACGGTAATGCTCCGGTTTCTCCTACTGCTTATGCCAATTATGGTCTTCTACTGTGCGGAGTTGTGGGAGATATTGATTCGGGCTATCAGTTTGGTCAATTAGCTTTAAATCTGCTGTCAAGATTAAATACTCAAGAAATTAAAGCTAAGACAATCGTCATCGTCAATATCTTTATCCGACCCTGGAAAGAGCACCTGAGACAAACGTTAGAGCCTTTGATGTCAGCTTATTCTATTGGGATGGAGACAGGAGATTTAGAATTTGGTGCTTTTGGTCTATTAGTGAGATCCTATTTCGCTTACTACAGCAGCAAAGAATTGACTGCCCTTGCAAGAGAGATGGCAATCAATAGAGATGCGATTGATAAAATCAAGCAAAAAACAGCACTTAATTATCATGAAATCTATTGGCAGGCTACCTTAAATCTGCTGGGGCAAAGTGAAAATCCTTGCCGTCTCCAGGGTGAAGCTTACGATGAACAAATAGGGCTGCCACTACACGAGCAAGCAAACGACAGAGCAGCGATCGCTTACACCTATTTGAATAAACTTTTACTTTGTTATTTATTTGAAAATTACTCAGAAGCGCTCGAAAATGCCGTAATCGAAGAAAATTATTTGGACGCAGTTGTCGCAACACCCCATATTTCTCTCTTTCATTTCTATGACTCTTTAGTCAAGCTGGCGGTATATTCTGACGTTCCCCAGTCAGAACAGCGAGACATTCTTGGCAGAGTAAAAGCTAATCAAGAAAAAATACAGAATTGGGCGCATCATGCTCCCATGAATTATCTGCACAAATTCTATTTAGTAGAGGCAGAGCGGCATCGGGTTTTAGGTGAAAAAGTAGAAGCAATGGAACTGTATGATAAAGCCATTGCATTGGCTAAAGAAAATAAATATTTGAATGAAGAAGCACTTGCTAATGAACTCGCTGCCAAATTCTATTTGTCATGGGGGAAAGATGCGATCGCGCAACTCTATCTCCAAAAGGCACATTATGCTTATCAAGTTTGGGGCGCTCAAGCTAAAGTTGAGTATTTAAAAGAAAAATATCCCCAATTTTTGACTCGGACTTCAGTCAAGAATGGCACAAATACTACAAATCACCAAATAACTACCCATCATACTGAAACTGATAAAAACCTGGATTTAGCTACTGTTATGAAAGCAGCGCAAGCTCTTTCGGGTGAAATTATTCTCAGCAAATTGCTGACAAAGTTGATGCAGATTTTACTGGAAAATGCGGGAGCAGAAACAGGAATATTAATTTTAGAAAAATCTACACAACTCTTTATAGAAGCAACTGGACGAGTTAATCAAGATGAGATTACTGTCGAACAATCTATTGTTGTAGAAACCAGCCAACAGTTACCATTATCGATTATTAATTATGTGCAACAAACGCAGGAAAATGTAGTTTTAAATGATGCTAATCGTGAGGGAATTTTTATAACTGATAGCTATATTGTTGCTCAACAACCGAAATCTGTTTTATGTGCGCCGATCGTTCATCAAGGCAAACTAATCGGTATTCTTTATTTAGAAAACAATTTAACAACGGGTGCTTTTACAGCAGAACGAGTAGAAGTTTTACAAGTTTTATCTTCTCAGGCGGCGATTTCTATTGAAAATGCACGTCTGTATCAAGATTTAGGAACTGCTAACGCTGACTTGCAAAAATCTCACGAACAATTAGAGGATTACAGTAAAACTCTGGAATTAAAAGTGGAAGAACGGACTTTACAACTTCGGCAAGAAGTACGCGATCGCCAACGCGCCGAGGAAATAGCCCAATCTGCTAACCGCGCCAAGAGTGAATTTTTAGCAAATATGAGTCATGAACTCCGTACACCGCTTAATGGCATCTTAGGCTATACTCAAATTTGTCGAAAAGATCAAGCTTTATCTGAGCAGCAAAAGAATCGCATTGCCATCATTCACCAATGTGGAGAACACTTGCTAACGCTGATCAATGATGTTTTAGATTTGTCTAAAATTGAAGCTCGCAAAATGGAACTTTATCCCAGAGAGTTTCATTTTGATGAATTTTTACAAAGTATTGTCGAGATTTGCAAAATTAAAGCTGAACAAAAAGGAATTACGTTAATTTATGAAACATTATCTCCTCTGCCCAAAGTGGTGCGAGCAGATGACAAACGTTTGCGCCAAATTTTGCTAAATCTACTGGGAAATGCGATTAAGTTTACTGAAATGGGAGCGATCGCATTTAAAGTAGGTTATCACGAGGAGAAGATTCGCTTTCAAATCAAAGACTCAGGCGTTGGTATTGCTGCCGATGAGCTCGACGAAATCTTTCAGCCGTTTCAACAGGTAGGCGAAAATAGCCGCAAAACAGAAGGAACAGGATTAGGATTAGCCATCAGCGGTCAACTAGTGGAGATGATGAGCGGAAAGCTTCAGGTTAAGAGTAGCTTGGGTGTAGGCAGCACTTTCTGGTTTGACTTAGACTTGCCGGAAATTCATTCATCGACAAATGCGGCGAATGTCTTACAGCGCACGGTGATTGGAATCAAAGGCGAAAAGCGGAAAATTTTAGTTGTAGACGACAAACCGACGAATCGCTCTATCTTGGTCAATTTTTTAGAGCCGATCGGATTTGAGGTGTTAGACGCTGTGGATGGTGAAGATGGATTGAATAAGGCACAAGTATTTCAGCCTGATGCCATCCTAATTGATTTGGTAATGCCGAATCTAGACGGTTTTGAAGCAACTCGTCGGCTCAGATCGATACCTGCCTTGAAAGATATTATCGTGATTGCTATCTCGGCAAGCGTCTTTGAATTCGATCAACAACAAAGTATTAAAGTCGGCTGTAATGATTTTTTACCAAAACCGATTCGAGAAGAGGATCTGCTTGAGAAATTGCAACAACATTTGAAGTTGGAATGGATTTATGAAAATGAGAGCGAAATTGGGGAACCATTAAAAGAGAAAGATAAATTGGAAAATAACCAAGTGAGTTCTTCAATTTCTCCTGTAATGTCAATTCCATCTAGAGAAGAGGTCGCTATTTTTCTCGATTTAGCTATGCGAGGAGACTTAAGAGCGATCGCGAAACGAGCTACACAATTAGAGGAATCGAACCCGCAGTGGAGCCATTTTGCCAGCCACTTGAGACAGCTTGCTAAAGAATTTAAGGGACGGCAAATTTTAGAATTTTTGCAGCAAAATTGAAATGTATTGAAGAGGTATTTATGGAAACAAATATTTCTGAGAAAGGTATTATTTTAATAGTCGATGATACGCCCACCAATCTAGAAGTACTACTCGATTTGCTAGAGGCTGATGGTTTCAAAGTCGTGGTAGCGGAAGATGGAGAAAGAGCGATCGGTCTAGCAGAATACGCTCCACCCGATTTGATTTTGCTAGATGTTCTCATGCCCGGAATAGACGGATTTGAAACCTGTCGTCGTTTAAAAATAAATTCAATTACAAAAGAGATTCCAGTCATCTTTCTCACTGCTGTTACCGACAACGTTGATAAAGTCAAAGGCTTACATCTCGGAGCAGTCGATTACATCACCAAACCGCTCAATCATGAGGAAGTTTTAGCACGAGTTAATACTCACTTTCGGCTGCAAAATCTGACTAAGCGATTAACTGAACAAAATGAGCGATTAGAAAAGGAAATTCAACAGCGTCAGCAGGTAGAAGCAGAACGGGAGCAAGCATTTAGAGCTTTACAACGCAGTGAATCCCGCTTTAGACGTTTAATTGAATCCAATGTAATTGGGGTGGTGTTTAGCATGACAGATGGCACGATTACAGATGCTAATGATGCTTTTCTAAAAATCATTGGATACGATCGCACAGACCTAACATCTGGAAATTTAAACTGGCATACAATCACACCTCCAGAATATGCTCATCTCAATCAAGCAGCGATCGTAGAATTAACCTGTTCAGGAGCATTTAATACCTTTGAGAAAGAGTACTTCCGCAAAGATAAAAGCCGCATTCCGGTAATGATTGGCGGCGCTTTGCTTGATGAATCTCAACAGGCGATCGTTAGCTTTGTTCTTGACCTAACTCAGCACAAACAAGCAGAAGACAAGATTCGGGAACAGGCAGCTCTACTCAACATCACAACAGATGCGATTATAGTCCGAGATTTAGACGATAAAATTCGGTATTGGAACAAAGGGGCAGAGCAGATCTACGGATGGAATTTTGAAGAGGCGATCGATCGAAACGTGAATCAACTTTTGTATCGACCAGATTTGGTCGAGCAACTGGAAATTGTTCAGCAAAGTTTAACAGCATCTGGTGCTTGGCAAGGTGAATTATATCAAGTCAATAAACAAGGAAAAGAAATCATTGCTGCTAGCCGTTGGACGTTAATGTGTGATACACAGGGACAACCAAAATCTGTCTTGACAGTTAATACAGACATCACGGAAAAAAAACAACTGGAAAGACAATTTCTCCGCACTCAAAGGCTGGAAAGTTTGGGTACACTTGCAGGCGGTATTGCTCACGATCTCAACAACATTTTGGCTCCAGTTCTGGCTACAGCACAATTATTAAAACTCAAGTTCCCCAACGCCGACGAACAAAGCCAGCATTTGTTTGAAATCATTGAAACAAACAGTAAACGCGGCGCTGCTTTGGTCAAACAAGTACTTCAATTTACTCGTGGCGTGGAGGGTAAAAGAGCGATCGTACAAGTGAAACATCTGATCTACGAAATTAAGCAAATTGCTGAGAAAACTTTTCCTAAATCTATTGAAATACTGGTTAATGTAGAATCAGAACTTTGGTTAGTGTCTGGCGATGCCACTCACCTGCATCAAGTGCTGATGAATCTGGTAGTCAATGCTCGTGATGCAATGCCAAATGGCGGTAAACTCACCATCTCTGCCGAAAACATATTTGTAGATGAAAACTTTTCCAGGATGAATATTGATGCAACAGTTGGCTCCTACATTAAACTTACTGTTAAAGACACAGGAACTGGAATGTCCGCTGAAATAGCAGATAAAATTTTTGAACCGTTTTTTACAACTAAAGAAATTGGTAAAGGAACAGGATTAGGGCTTTCTACAGTCAGGGGGATTGTTAAAAGTCATGGAGGATTCATTGATGTGTCTAGCAAGATTGGTGAAGGAAGTGAGTTTAAAGTATATTTACCAGCCGTAGAAGCATCCGTTTCCCCAGAAGCAGAATCGCCTAATTCGCTCAACGGAAATGCGGAATGGATTCTCGTTGTAGATGATGAAAAGGCAATTTTAGAAACTACTAAAGTTTCGCTAGAAACCTATAACTACCGCGTGCTAACAGCCAGTGATGGAATTGAAGCTATTTCGCTTTGCGCTCAACACAAAAACAAGATTGCTGTAGCGTTAGTTGATATGATGATGCCATCAATGGATGGAATAACCACAATTCAAACTTTGCAAAAAATTGATCCGCACATTAAAGCGATCGCAGTCAGTGGATTTGTGTCTAACGATAAATTGAAAGAGGCAAGCGGAATCAAAAACTTCATCAATAAGCCCTTCACTATTCAAGAACTGATGCAAATGCTACATAGTGTATTAAGAGAACCAGTTGAAGTCGCAGGGGAACTCTTGAGCAGGGGAGCTCTTGAGCAGGGGAGCAGGAGGGACAAGGAGACAAGGGGACAAGGGGACAAGGGGATAAGAAGAAGTTCATTAACTCAAAACTCAAAACGTACAACTCCTTAAACTTTCCTCCAACTCTGTACGGGCGGGTTTAGCAGACAATTTCTCACCTGATATCATGTCCGGCTTAAATACCCCCGTTATTCTTTAGTCCGTGTAGGCGGACTTTGTTTGTGTAGCCACGTTCGCGTAGCGTGTGCATAGCACGTATTTTAATCGCCTAATCATAAAAGGGGTAACTGACCCGGATTTGGTATCAAAACTCAGAAGTTCGCCAGTCCCCAGTCCCCTTGCATTCCCTTACCAGAAGTACAAAAGAGCTGTTTATTCGATAATTGGTAATTGAACGATGAATTGAGTGCGATTGTTATTGCTTTGAACGGTAATTGTCGCGCCTATCTGTTCAACCAGTTTCTTCACTAATGCCAATCCTAAGCCAACACCGCTGTATTTCCAAGGATCGTTGTTGGGTATGCGGTAGAACTTATTGAAGATATGAGGAAGTTCTTCAGGTGCAATTTCGCTACCCGTATTTGTGATGCTCAGATAGAAATTTTTTCCTTGGGTATAAGCAGAAATTGCGATCGTCTCACCTGATGGAGTGTATTTGCAAGCGTTATTGAGTAATTCGGTGAATATGCGGCTAAAGCTACTTAAGTCAACTGTTAGGGTCGGAAGATTAGGTTCAATTTCTAGTTGGAGTGTTTGCTGTTGATTATATGCGCGAATTTCAAAACTTTCGATCGCATGAGGCAGCCAATCTTGTAAATTTATTGGGATAGGTTGAGTAGCATAAACTCCAGCTTCTATGTGCTGAAGATTAAGTAAGTCTTCTATTAAGTTGAGTTCCCGCTCAGATTCTTCTTGCAAAATTCTCAAATAGTGAATTGCTTCTTTGTTGTGTGCTTCTGACTGAACAGTGTCTTGAATGAAAGTTTCTCCTTGATTGGTAAGCCCCATTAATAAGCCAGTAATCATGTGAATACTGGAAATTGGAGTACGCAGTTCGTGAGAGATGGTACTGAGAAAATCATCTTTGAGATGATTGAGTCGTTCGAGCTCTTTAACTTGAGATTGTGACGTTTCATAAAGTCGAGCTTGTCGGAGTACGATCGCACATTGATTAGCAACTTGTTGCACCAGATGAATTTCCATCTCGCTAAAGCTGGAATTAATGGATTTGAATACCCAAAGATCGCCAATAACTTCCGGTTGTTCCAATTGTCCATCAAAAATCGGACAGACCAAAGTTGCCGAATGATTGCGAATGTTAGTAGCTTGAGTCTGACAAAAGGCGAAGCAATAGCCTTTTTGTAATTGTCCATAAATCTCAAAAGCATCTCGGATTTGAATTTCTTGCCCTTGATTTGTGGGTAGTCCTGGAACAACATACTGATAATGAATTTTCGAGGTAAGACGATCGAGACTATAGAGAGCAGCATCACAAGCTTGTGCTTCGATCGCGACCGCTAATTCTTTGACAGCAATTTCTAAAATTTGATGCGAATCCAATGAATCGCGTACTTTATCAGAAATCCGTTTCAGTGTTGCTTCAAAATTGAGCGATTGCTGTAGTTCTAAAGTACGGATATAGACTTCTCTTTCCAAAGTGTTACTGAAGCTTTGAATTTCATTATAGAGTTCGGCTTGTTGAATAGCGATCGCTATTTGACAAGCCAATTGCGAAAGTAAACTCACTTCTGAACTCAGCCAACTTCTAGGAGCAGAACAATGGTGAATAATGAGCAATCCCCAAAGCTTTTCATTAGCCAAAATTGGCACCACTAATTTAGCTTTAACTGCCCATTGTTCCACAAATTCAATTAAACAAGGAGCCATGTCTAAATTTTGGGCATAAATATCATTAATAATGCCAATTCTGCCATGATTATAAAGTTCATGATAGGGTAAAGGAAATACTTCTTCTGGGAAAGACTTTCCTAAAATAGCTGGAAAACCTGCGACAACTGATTCAGCAACTACTTTTCCCGTATGATTAGCAAATACTTGATAAATTAATACGCGATCGGCTTGCAACAATTGTTGAATCGCAGAAACCGTTGTATGGAAAACAACTTCTTTATTAAGAGATTGCCTAATTTTGAGAATAATCTGAGCCATTAACCGTTCTTGTTCTGCCTGAAACCTCAACATTTCCTCAGTTTTTTTTAGCTGTTGATTCTGAGTTAATAGTTGCTGTTCCTGCTGATAAATTGTTAGCTGATGCCCAATCCGAACCAACACTTCTTCAGCTTGAAACGGTTTAGTGATGTAATCTGCTGCGCCAGCTTTAAAGGCTTTCACTTTATCATTAACATCATTCAAAGCACTTAAGAAAATTACTGGAATATGACAAGTGGCAGGATTAGCTTTCAGGATCGAACAAACTTCATAACCATCCATTTCTGGCATTCGCACATCCAACAAAATCAGTTCTGGGGGATTTGCTTGCACTGCATCCAAAGCGATTTTGCCACTAATCGCTTGTCTCACTGTATACGTTTCATCTCTTAAAATTGCAGACAAAGTTCTTAAATTGTCCGGTTGGTCATCGACAATTAAAATACTGATTTTGGTTTTTTTGTCTGGGTCAGATGTAGTTATATTCATAACAATAAACTTCCCTCTCAACTTTAGGATTCCCAATTCATAGGCAAATTAGCTAACTTGACGATTTCAGGAAATTCAAAGTTTTGTGTCAGTTGGCGTAATCCATCTGCAAGTTGGCTGTTCTCAGCAGGAATTTGCTCGAGCAATTCCAAAACTGCATCTTGATCGCAGGATAGCGCCTTGTAGTTTAATAGGGCAATCCATTCTTCTGACATTACAGATAAACTCTCAGTAGTTAATGTCTGGGCGGGAGAAAGGTTGGTATGATTGTGCAATTCCGGTTGATTTTCGGCATAAATATAAGAGATTCCTAAATATTTTGCCATTTTTTCAAATAAGGTGTCTTTCTGGAATGGTTTGCAAATGTAGTCATCACAACCTGCGGCGAGGGCAAGGTCACGATCGCTTTGCGAAGCATGAGCAGTCAGAGCAATAATAATCGATCGTTGATGTTGCAAATTGAATTTTGATTCCTCATTTTCCACATCTGTTTCACTTTCCCGCAAGATAATTTCTTGCTCTCTAATCCATTTTGTAGCTTCATAGCCATTAACCAAAGGCATCCGAATATCCATCCAGGTGAGATGAGGTTGCCATTCTTTCCAAATGGCGATCGCATCTTGTCCGTTCCTTGCTTCTCGCACGTCCAATCCTAACTGAGTTAATAGTTTAACTAACAGTAAACGGTTTTCGGTTTGATCGTCGACTACTAATATGCGATATTTAGGTTGATTAGGAACCAGTCCAATGACTTGGCGATCGCTTTCCTCTATTTGTATTTCTGCACTAGTAGCAATTTGAGTTGGCAAGATCAGTGTGAATAAACTGCCTTTTCCTACTGTGCTAGTTAGGCTAAGTTCTCCTCCTAATATATGGGCAAGTTTACGGCTAATGGTTAAACCTAATCCTGTTCCTTCCGTTGTTCCTCTACCAGCTTCAGCTTGTACGAAAGCATCAAAAATTTTATTCATATCTTTCTCAGCAATACCGCTGCCAGTATCTTCTACTTCAAATCTCAGGAAGTGAAGCTTTGAGGAAATACGGTGATTTTCTGTTGTGTGTTTTACTTCTTCTTGTTGACGATCGACTCTCACGCGCAAGGAGATGCTGCCTCGTTTGGTGAATTTGATGGCATTGCTGAGGAGGTTAATTAGTATTTGACGGAGTTTGCTGGGATCGGTGCTGATGTATTGAGGTAAATCTGGATCTATATAGAAGTTAAAGTCGAGATCTCTGGCGATCGCTCTTTGGCTAAACATACTGCGAAGTGAATGCAATAGGGCTACTAAGTCAATATTGCACAGGTTAAGCGTGGTGTGTCCAGCTTCGATTTTTGATAAATCTAGCACATCATTAATCAAGTTGAGCAGATGATCCCCACTGCGGCGAATAATTTGCAGGTTTTCTTGCTGTTCGCTACTCAGGGATAGATCGTGGCTCATTACTTGCGTAAATCCGAGAATTACGTTTAACGGGGTACGTAATTCATGGCTCATGTTAGCTAGGAAGATACTTTTGGCTTGATTTGCTACTTCTGCGGCTTCTTTGGCTAGTTGCAGTTGAATTTCAAATTGCTTGCGTTCTGTAATATCTTGTCCAATGCCAATATAGTAGCCGTTAGAAAGTCGGACATTTGCCCAAGAGGTGTACAAGCTTTGACCGGAAGCTGTTAAGGTAATATAGTCTTTCCATTTACCATTAGCTGCGGTGATATGATCTAGTACTTCTTGGTAATAGGTGGGATCGGGATAACACTCAACTAACAAATTTCGTTGTTTCCAATCTTCTAGTGACCAGCCTAATACTTTTTGCAATTCAGGATTGATGAATTCGACATGGTGGTTTTCGTTAAACATCGTTACCATGATCGGAATGTGGTCAAACATGGCTTGTAAGATTTCTGTTTGATGTTTCAGTTCGATTTCTGCACGTTTGGGATCGGTAATATCGCGTACCATGACCAATACTTGATCTTGCTGTAGCTGTAATGGCACAATTCGCACTTCTTCATAAATAAGTCGATTTTTGATTAAAATCTGATGCTCATAAACTTGCGTCTTTCCAGTTTGGAGAGCCTGTTGCATAGAATTCATGCAAAGTTGAGCTAGTTCATGAGGCAAGACATCAAAAATATTGAGATTCTGACTAATCTGCTCTGAATCGATCAGAGTCAACTTATTTTCAGAAATAAAATCTAGATAAGTACCATCAGAACGCATTCGGATCAGTAAATCTGGGATTGCTTCAATAATGGCTTGTTTTGTAGCTTCGCTTTGACGTAATGCTGCTTCGGCTCGATATTGTAGAGTCATATCAACTGCTACTCCGCCCACCAATGTTTGTCCAGTTGGGTCAGGAATAGGGAATTTATAAACTAGAAAATCGCCCATTTCACCATTTCGACGCGGAGCAATTTCAATTGCTTCAAGTACCTGCTGAGTTTGAGCAACTGTTTGAATATTTTCCAGAAATTGTTGGGCAACTTCTTGAGGATAAATTTCAAAAATAGATTTACCAACTAAATCTTCAATTTGGATGAGAAAAGATTGGTAATAAGTCTGACTGAGATATAGTATTATGCCATTGGCATCGGTAATCCAAGCAGCGGCAGGGCTATGATTCATGAATGCTTGAAAGCGAGCTTCACTCAGGCGTAGGGCAGTTTCAGCTTGTTGGCGTTCTTTTTCAATGCGTTTGCGATCGCTAATATCTCGACAAATACAAAAATGTATTCTCTCGTGTTCTAATTCCACTCGGTTCCAGCTAATTTCTACGTCATACACAGAACCATCTTTACGGCGATGCTTTGTTTCAAACAGAGGTATTATCTCATCTCTGTTGATGAAAATTTGTAGTTCTTCTTTCGTCCACTGAGCATCCCAATCCGCTACATTAAGTTGTAAGGTTTCCTCTACGGTATAGCCAATCATCCGAGCAAAACTGGGGCTGGCTTGTACTACATCTCCTAGATGATTCATGGCAACAATGCCATCCATTGAAATATCGAAAAGTGTTTTACTGCGTAGCGATTCTTTTTTCAGGGCAAGTTCTGCAAGTTTGCGATCGCTAATGTCTTTCAGAAAACAGTAATGCCCCAAAAGTTGGTGTTGTTCGTCGTAGGATGCAATCATCACCAATTGTTTATAAAAAATTGCACCATCCTTGCGAACTCCCCTAGTTTCAACTTCTATTCTGCCTTCTTTTACCATTTGGTGATAAAGAACCAGCATTTTCTCTAGTTCATCAGGATGCACTGTCCGTTCCCAAGACATCCCAATCATTTCTTCTGGTTGGTAGCCAGTGATGCTGGCATAAGTTTTATTAACGTAGAGGTAGCGTCCTTGAACGTCTAGTTTGGAAATGCCTGAGACTGCATTTTCTAATACCCCAGTCATTTCTCGCAGGTTTGCTTCTGCTTGCTTCAGTTTGCTAATATCAATGAAGGTAACTACAATTTGTTTGAGTTGACCCTTGCCATCAAATTCGGGAAATCCACTAACTAATAACCAAGTTTTTGGCCCACAGCCTCTACTAATTCCTAGCAGATAATTTTCCAGGGGAATTCCTGTAGATAAAACTCGATTGACAGGGTATTCCTCTATGGGTACGATCGTGCCATCTTCATGAATAAAATGCCATGCTGGATCGATCGCTGTTTTTCCCAACATTTGATCCATCGACAGCCCTAATAAATCACAAGCGGTTGCATTACATAACAAAATGCTAGTATCAGGTGCGTGAACTACGAACCCAGTATTTATGCGATCGATCAATTGACGATATCTGCTTTCACTTTCTCGCAAACTCTCTTCTACTTGCCGTCGCTGGATGATTTGGGCCTGTAACTTTTGGTTGATTTGTCTGGTTTGTTGAATTTGCTTTTTGAATTGTTGAATCCATTCATGAAAGAGCGATCGTTTCACCTGAACCTCCTAAACCAATACCAGATGTAAATCCTCACCCAGTAATGCTTGAGTTACTTGTTGGGAAATTGAAGCCCTTTGAGGATTGGTCGGTTGTCCTTTTATACTATTTGAGATGGCGTAAATAAATAGAAAAAATAAAGAAACTTTAAGCTAATTTCAGAAAATAAACTCTAGTAGGGTTAATTCATGAATTTATATCATGTCTGGCAAGATTACCCATAATGTCTCTACATTATATATAACGTCTCTACAAAGTTGTGCATTAAGGATACTATGGCTGATTAGCCGGACATGATATGGTGCTACATTTAGATAATCTGTCGAAGTCTTAACTTAGCTACGCCTTTTATAGCGATCTTTTACCCAAATATAACTACAGCAACTAAGTGGTTTTCCGTTTGAATTGAGCGACAAACAAATGATTAGTTCACCTACTTAAAATTGCTGGACACTATAGTATAGACAAGCTATGCTACCAATAATGTAGACTAGCCAAGTGCCGAAAAAGCCGATCGCTCGTCCCGGCGAAAGCCCATAAATTTGAATCAGTCCCCAAGCATGGGCAATCCTTCCCACAATTAACATTAGACATCTCCAGAAATATAAAGTTGCGTTGTCTGAAACCTTTGTAGAGACCTTGCATGCAACGTCTCTACATTCTTTGTTGGAGATGTCTATTGCACCCAGCATCCAAATCAAGCCAGTTGAAGCTTGCATCAATTCCAGTGCGATCGAAAACAGCAAACCGATCGGAACATACTCAGTAAAATTGCCATAAGCTCGAATCTTTCGTTGCAACACCCCATCATCTGCTTCTTTTGTAACAACTGTTTTTTGCGTCAGTTTCTCAACAAAAGCAGCCCAGGCATTAGGATCTTTCAAGTAGTCAGGCTGTAAGGCAACTTCTGCGGTTGTCGATCCATGCCAAATGCGAGTTCGGGTACGTTCCATGACTACTTGATAGGATAAACCCAAAGCGAGTAACCCCCGACAGCCAATGAAAAAGGTTGGATGGGAACTATTGCAGATATTTATGAAAAATTCTTATATTACTGATAATTTTTATCTTTCTGTACATTTATAGCTATTCTCTAATTTAAAAAAAAATCCGGGAAATTCTCTACTCTTTAAAAATCAATCCGGGAAATTCTCTATTCTTCAAAAAAACTTCATATAATTGAGTTTGTCAACTTGTCTCTTTAATGAGAAAAGCTAGGTCGATCGACAGTAAAAATACGTATTCTATATTAACATTATAAGAATTTTTTATGAATTATTTAACGTTAATTGACTAATTATTGCAAAAATGTTAGAAATATATACTAAGCAAAGAAACTTTACAAAAAAAATATGTAGTTTCACCAGTAGCGACTTTCTCTAGTAAATTTCACGTACTTATTTACAAAAGTAGTGAGGTAACCACTGAAAAAAAAGAGACTTTTCTTAATCTCTAGCAAAACAAACCGTGATTTGGGCATTCATGATTTAGATAGGTATTTGTGAGGTGTAACCTATGAAATTACTTTTAGCATCAACATCAGGTGGACATTTTTCAACAATGCGTAGTTTAAAAGATTTTTGGTTTCAACACAAAAGAGTGTGGATTACAGACTTTAAGCAAGATACAGAAGTTCTGATTGAAGAGCAAGAAACAGTTCATTGGTTGCCTTATCAAGGGCCAAGAGATTTATTAGCTTTCCTCAAGAATGTACCAGCGGTAATTAAAATCATCATCAAAGAAAAACCTGATTTAGTAGTGTCAACGGGAGCGAGCATTGCGGTAAGTTTTGCTATTATTGCTAAGTTATTAGGAATTCCTTTTATTTATATTGAAAGCATTTCTCGGTTTCATGACTTAAGCCTTAGTGGTAAACTTGTCTATCATTTTTCCCAAGAGTTTTATGTGCAATGGTCAAACCTATGCGATAAGTATCCCAAAGCAATTTATAAAGGCGTTGTTTAACCCTTGGGATCAGGAAGAATCAGTCAAATCGTCAACATCATTGCAATGTTGATTAAAAGTCTTTACTTTGGGATGCGCTCTACTTGTAGCAAGGCAAATTTTCAAATTAACCCAAACACAGCCAATGATTACTGTAACTTTAGGAACAATTCCCTATCCTTTTAATCGAGTAATAGATTGGATAGGTATCTTGATCGAAAAAGGCATAATTTCTGAACCTGTGGTTATTCAGCATGGGGTAACAGAAATTTCTGCTTTAAAAAAATATCCACAAGTCACTACATTTTCAATTGTTAGCCTAAGTAACATGGTGACATTGGTGGAAAAGTCGCGCCTAGTGATTTCTCACGCAGGTCAAGGTTCTACTAGATCTTTAGCTGCTAAGAAAGCTTCTTTTATTCTAGTACCAAGACTGGCGCGTTACGGAGAACATATTGACGATCACCAATTATTATTTGCTCAGTGTGTGGAATCATTAGGTGTGAAACATTGTTTATCCCTAGAAACACTTGAAGAAGCGATAAAGAAACCACCTTCTCCTCTACCATGTGCTCTATTTGATAGCCCCAAACTAGTCGAACACTTAGTCAAGTGCTATCCTGCTGAAAAGCCGAAAAATACCAATATTCTAGAAAAGGAAAAAAAAGATTTATACTTTATCCATTGAGTAATAGAGGAGAGAATTAAGGTAATTTAGTAGGAATGTAGACAAGTAGGAAATTAAGCGAATACAAAAAAGATGAAAATGTTTATTACAATAGTAATGAGACATGGCAAAGCTTTACTAGGACTAAATTTATTTATTCTAGTAATTGGTGCTTTTAGCATATTAACCTTAAAACCTCAGTGGACAGCTAGTGCTCAATTAATTCTTCCGAATCCAAGTAGTGATTTAAACGCTAACTTAGGAAAATTAGGGAATCTCAGCGATGAAGGGATTCAGTTTTCTCAACAAGTTAATCCCTTGAATACTTTGCGATCGATCATGAATAGTGATGAAGTAATCGGTAAACTATGGAAAACCGATCCTGAAAAACAAGAATATCCACGATTGGATTTGTACAAGTCTTTATTTAAAGTTTCTCCGCAAAGTGAGACGACGATCATTTCTGTGGATGCTCAAGGCTCGACACCGGAACTAGCAGAAAAACGAGCTAACGCTTTTATTTCAGTATTTAAAGAACGATTAAATGAATTACGCCAAGATGACGGCAAACAACGAACAGAATTTTTACAAAAAGAACTTGAACAAGCTTTTAATAATTTACAAACAGCAGAAAGAACCTTGGCTAATTTTAAACAAACTTCTGGATTAGTTAATAATGATTCCCAAACTGATAAAATAGTTATTAGTATTAATAACTTAAAAACGTTGGAAGCGCAAACTCTAGCAGAAGCCCAAGCTAGAAAAACTGAAGTTGCTGTTTTGTCAAGCCGTTTAGGTTTAACTCCTAATATAGCTGTTCAATCTTTAAAGTTAAAGGAAGATACAAATTATCAATACTTGCGACAAAAGTTGTCTGAAGTAGAAGCGGCTTTAGTGGAAGCACAAAGTAAATTTTTACCTACTCATCCTCTAGTTCGTAATTTGCTAGAGCAGCGTAATCGGCTACTTAGTCAGCAACAAAGATTTTTAACTCAAGCTACTGGTGAACAATTGACGCAAGTGAAAGTAGATTCGTCAATTGGTAATGATTCAGCTCCTTTAATGCAGCAACTAATTTTAGCTGAAAGTCAATTTGCTGCATTGGAACAACAGGCTGAAAAATTAAGAAATCAAATTAATCAATTGAGTGCGGAATTGAAAGCAATTCCTAAAGATCAGGCTAAATTAAATGAATTGCAACAACAAACTGACATAGCGGAAGGTATATATAATGGTTTAGTTGCTAGGGTAAAGGAGAGTAAGTTAAATGCTTTTGGTGCTTACCCTAGTGTTCAAATTTTGGATCAACCGAGAGCTGGTGATAAACCAAGTGGTGCCGGAAAACGCCCGATTATTTTAGGAATAATTTTAGCGTCTGTTTTTGGTAGTGTAGCCTTAGCTTTGTGGCTAGAAAGTGGTAATCCTTTACTCAATGTTAAGGATATTCATACAGTGAATATTCCAGTGCTAAGAAGTATTCCTCGCTTTAAAAGTTTTGCAACTGGTAATGATTCCCAGTTGGAAACTTCTATAGAGTATCAACGATTAGCATCAGCTGTGAGTATGATTCTTTTGCCTAATCGTCGTTTGTTGGTTAGTAGTGCGATCGCAGGGGAAGGAAAGACTACTGTAACAATGGGATTGGCGATCGCCTTAACCTCTCTTGGATTTCGAGTGTTGATGGTCGATGCAGATATTAATACAACTCAGTTAACTCAACGCTTCGGAGTTCCTCTAGGACGACAATTAGATTTTCCCTCTTTGCCAATATCTATTCGCCCCAATCTCGATTTATTGACCATAATTCCCCAAGGAGAAAACATTAATGAATTTATTAGTCGAGGGGGGTTTGAAAAGGCTTTGAATTTTGCTCAAACAACAAAAGATTACGATTATGTATTAATTGATAGTATGCCTTTAACCTTAACAAGCGAATCTCTATTAATGGCACTTGTAGTAAATAATGTTTTACTTGTTGTTTCCCCAGGAAATAGTTATCGCAACCCATTTAACGACAGCATTAATTTATTAAAAAGACACCAAGCTCGTGTGGTTGGATTAGTTGTAAATAGAGTGGAAACACCTAATGAAGGCTATCTTTATGAACAGCAAATTACCAAGGAGGTAAATTCATGAAAAATTTAGTCCTCCCTAGCGACTTATCTAAAATTTTAAGAAACAATGAACCTTTATTTAATAATTTATTGATTCGTTGGCAAATATTAAGCATTGCTGAAAAATTAGTCTGTGCAAATATAGTCCTAATACCCGTATGGTGGGTATTAGGACTATATAGATATATGCCAACTTTGCTGCTTTTAGGGATTTTTTGTTACGAAAAACGTAACTATGGACAAATACACTTAAAACGCCCACAAATTACTGTAATAGCTTTACTTATTTTTACTACTTATCGTGAGTTAGGTTCACTTTTTTATGACTTAATTAACTCGGAGCCAATAAGTATTACTGCTTTTGTTCGTAGCTTACTTTTTTGGTATCCTATTGCTTTTTTACTTTGGTATATTCAAAGCAACAAAATTAAGATTCGTCTAGAAGTTGTAGCTTGGGCTTGCTCAGTTCTTGTGATTCAAATGTTAGCATTTTGGGTAGTCGGTCAGTTAATTTTAGGTGCTGGCTCTTATACTCCGCCTCGTACTCCTTTTTCCAGTTTACTAGGTAATGCTGAAGGCAATTATGAACCAGGTAAAGGATTAGCAAATTATCTGATTCCTTACCGTCCAGGTGATGTTAGTATTGGGAAATTTGCTCGTTGGAGTTTTTTCTTCATTATTCCAGAATTACTAGCATTAGTAGTAGCTTTTATTGCTACATTAGCTCTAGATTTAAAAAATCGTCTGTGGTCAATACTTCTATTCGGAGGAAGTGTTTTTTTATTATTATTAAGTGGAACTCGATCGGTTTGGTTAACTTTACCAATTATGTTGAGTTTGCGTTACTTAATCATGCTTGGTACAAAGCGGGGATGGTACTTAAGTTTTGCTTTAATAGCAGTAATTAGTTTTACAACCTTATCATTTCCTCCCATAACAAATTTTCTTATTAATACTGCGTATGAAAAGTCAGAAGAAACTGGTAAATACCGTGCTGATTCGACAAAAGTTCGTAGCGATATTTATCGAGAAACTATTGAACGGATTCCAGATAATTTATATTTAGGTCACTGGAAACCTGGACCGACAGTATTACCAGGTTTTGAGCTTGGTCGGGTTGGTACACATAGTTTTATTTTAGGAACTTTACTATATCACCTTGGTTTAGTTGGAACTACGTTGTTTCTGTCTTTTTGGATATCTTTATTTGCCTGGGTTTTCCAAACTTCTAAAGGTAGACCTTGGTGTAGTTATAGTGTGTTAATTATGTACACTTTACTCTGTGTTGTAATGGAATATGGAGAATTATTAGCTTGGATGCTTGTTATTTTATCTCTAATTATTCGTTCTCGTGAATCAAAAATACTTACTCAAAACCATAAGTAATTATAAAGCAATAGGTAGTGATTAGTTGATTGCTGATTTTAGTTTATTAGTTTAATAGAATGGACAAATGCTAGTTAAAAATAAATTGAATGCGATCAAAAACAAAAAACTGTCTTTGTATAAAATATTAGGCAAACAACCACAAAAAAACAATTAGTAAAATCTTTTTTAATTATGCTAATCTCAAACGTACAAAAAAAACAACTTTTAATATTACCTAGTGCTCAGAACACATTAGGAGGAACTTTAGTAACTTTATCTTTAATGAGCAAAGGATTTGCAGACTGTGGTATGGGTGATAAATTAAAAATATTAGCTTGTTCGGGTTCTTTGTTAGAAAACTATTTGAAAGAAAAAGGGTCGGGAAAATACTTACAGATAATTCAAGCGGGAAACCAGAAAGAATTTCTCCAAAAATCTTTAGAATTCATTCATCAACAACCTAAAGATTTTCCTTTATTGCTTGATAATTGTGTACAGCGTGAAGTTGTCCCCACTCTTACTATTTTGACACCTAAGTTACGCTGGAGCGGTCGTCCAGTTTACTTTTTTTTCCACGATCTATCCTTATCTTATAATCATTTGGGATATCTGGGGAGAAAAGTATTTTTTTCCTTGTTGAAACCTATGGCTATTTGCAATTCTCACTATACTGCTAGTCATATTAAAAATTTTGTTTCACCTGTAAAAGGAGTTTTGTATCAACCAGTTGATTTAGAAAAGTTTAATTCTAATCTTTCTGAAAAGACACCGCCAGAGAAATTAAAACCTATTTTGGATAAAGGAGAAAAATTAATACTGACACCGAGCCGAATTAAACTATCAGGTGATATGAATGATAAGAACTTATTTGCTTTATTGCCTCTGTTAGTTGAACTTAAACGTAGAGGCTACAAGTATCATGGTGTTATTGTAGGAGAAGATAAAACGCCGAATCAAATAGCTAGCCGTTCTTTACAAGAAGAAGCAACAAAGTTAGGAGTGGCAGATTGTTTTTCAATTTTGCCACCAACTTTTGAAATAGAAAATTATTACAAATATGCGGATGTAGTGGTTACATTAGCTCCTAGAGAACCTTTTGGTCGAACTGTGGTAGAAGCGATCGCCTGTGGCGTACCAGTTGTTGGTAGTAATACTGGTGGAATTAGCGAAATACTAAATCATTTTGCCCCTGAATGGACAGTTGCTCCTAATGATTTTAAAGCCGCAGCTGACACAATCATTAACATAGCAAATAATCCAAATTCGCGAAATTTAATTGCTCAAGGCCAACTTTGGATAAAAACTGAATGTAGCTTACAAGGCTATGCTCGCAAAATTATGGAAATTACCCAACTTACGCCTACAAATGAGCTAATCTATAATGAAAACTAGGTAAATAATTATTATGCAAAATCATACTGGAATTGACACAGTAACTAACAATCAAATTTCCTCACGCGATATTTTAGTTATTTCACGAACGTTTTTACCAAAAGAAGGAGGAATAGAAGAATACGTTTACAATCGCTGTTTGCAAGACTCCCAAAGAATCATTGTCTTAACATCAAGTTATCCAGAAGCTGCTAAATTCGATCGAAAGCAACTATTTCCTGTATATCGATGGTATTTGCCACAATTTCTCAAGACTGGAACTTTAAGCAGTCTTGCTAAACAGATTTTTAATCTAATTGGCTCATTTGTTTTAGCAATTCAACTTTATTTTCGTTACCGCTATCGTTACATTGAATGGTCACATGGTTATGATTTTCCTTCCTTATTACTATTAACTTATTTGTTACCTGTTAAATGCTTTATTTATTTGCATGGCAATGACCTATTGTGTCCTTTAAAAAATCCTGTATTTAAAGCTATATTTTATTGGACGCTTCAGAGAGTAGAAGGCGTTGTTTGTAATAGTTCTTTTACCTGTGATTACCTCAAACAACACTTTGATATTACAACGCCAACTTATGTGATTAACCCAAATATTAGACCAGAAAAATTTGGCATTAAAACCCTCGCAGACCTTAATCCTGGAACACTTCATTTTCAGCTGAGGCAAAAATATAGTATTCCCGAAAATGCGATTGTAATTTTATCAGTAGGTCGCTTAGTTGCGCGTAAAGGATTCGATCGCATTATTGAAACTTTACCTAAATTACTCGCCAAAAATTTAGATGTTCATTACATCATTTGCGGTCGAGGAGTAATGGAACCCGAATTAAGGTCATTATCCTTAAATTTAGGAGTAGAAAACCGAGTACATTTTGCTGGTTATGTTCCCGATCAAGAATTAGCGAAATATTACCTTGGGTGCGACATATTTGCCATGATTACTTACTTTGATACTGCCGATCGAAGCATTGAAGGATTTGGCATAGTTTACCGAGAAGCCGGATTTTTTGGTAAACCTGTAATAGCTGCTCGTGTTGGTGGAGTTGTTGATGCAGTAATTCATCAAGAAAACGGCTTACTAGTCGATCCTAATTCACCAGAAGAACTTATTAATGCACTAACATTGTTGTGTCAAAATCCACAACTGCGAGAAAAATTAGGTCAAAAAGGACAAGAACTTGCCCAGCAACAAATACTCCATAGTTCCATCTATCTTTAAATAAAAAGTAGAGAGTTTATGCCCGATAGTAATGCTAGTAAAATTGCGAAAAGCAGTTTATGGCTAACAATAAGTTACGCGCTTAATAAACTTGCCCAGCTAGTTGCTCAAATTTATTTAGCACATCTTCTTTCTCCCAAAGATTTTGGAATTTGGGCAATGGTTTTGATTATCACAACCTTAACTGATTTATTTCAAGAACAAGCTATAAGTGCTGTATTAATTCAGCGAGGATTAGATAATAAAAAACTCGTAGATAATGTTTACAGTTTGGGCATTAATATCTCCTTTGCAATGTTTTTGCTCTTAAGTTTGGCTGGTTTACCTATTTCTTGGTTTTTTAATCAACCTATATTATTTCCGTTAATTGCTTGTGTCTCTCTTAAGTTTTTAATTAATGCTGGCAGTGGCGTTCGTGGTTCAATTCTCCAGCGTCAAATGAAATTTAAAGAACTAGCAATTATTAGTACGGCTGAAGGAATAGGCAGAATGGGAGGAGCATTAATATTTGCTTTATTCGGAGCAGGTGTTTGGTCATTTGCTGCTGGAGAAATATGTCGGGCAATTACAGATGCAGTATTAAAACGTTGGTATTGCCCTTATCAATTTATTTACTATCTTCTCCCAGACAAAAAAAAATTGGGTGAAGTATGGAGTTTTATTAGTAGTTTAGTAAGCATTAATTTGGCAGTTTATGCTAATACCAATAGTGATAATTTTTTAATAGGAAAATTCTTGGGAGCTAAATCTTTAGGCTATTACAATTTAGCTTATCAGTTAGCTATGTTACCAGCTTTTGCTTTATCCCAAATTAATAAGATAAATTTTTCTATTCTTTCTCAATATAATGATGAAAAAAGAAAATCTTATTTATGTCAAATACTGGAGTTATATGCTTTATTTTATTCACCGATTTATAGTATTGGCTTTATTATTGCCCCTTGGATTATTCCCTTAGTATATGGTTCTGAATGGAGAGAGTCAGTTCCCTTGTTTCAAATAGTGTTAATTTTTGCTTATGCTAGGGGATTTATGTCAATTCTGGGAACTGCTTTAAATGCGATTAATAAACCTGCTATTAATGCAGCAATTAATTGGGCTTTAGTTCCTTTATCTGTTCCTGCTTACTTTATTGGTGCTAAATTAGGAGGAACTGTTGGTGTGGCGATCGCAGTTACTTTAGTAATGGGTATTGCAGCAACTATTTGGTTTTGGTTTGCTACTTGTCGCGCTGCTAAATGGAGCCTGAACACATTAGCTACCCCAGTAATTTTACCAACCGTTACTGCAATTGTGACTACTTGGATAGTTATTTTCTTGACTAATTCTTTAACTTTACCACTCCAAGCGATCGTCCAACCTTTACTTGTAATTGTAGTTAATACTTTCCTAATTTCACTTCTGTCTGCTGGTCGAATTCCCCGCACAGTACTAACACTTTTCAAGCAAATTTGGAAATCAAAACAAAAATCAATTCAGGTTAAATAAACTGCAAATTTAATTGCTTAAATAAGATAATGTTAAAAAAAAGATTTCTGTTTATAATCCTATTTTGCGTGATGTTGGTATTAAGTATTTTTGTCTATAAATACCAGGGAATTTCTCAAGAAAAAAGTACTATAAATGAAGAAGTTGATTATCTAGTAAATGCTCGATCGAGTACCAATGTAACCTTACGCCAATTAGCTCAAAAGTCTCAGATGAAAATCGGTACTTCCGTACTAATTGAACCACTCCGTAAAGATGCCAAATATCGAGAAGTATTAGCACGAGAATTTAATACCTTAACTCCAGAAAACGCGATGAAATTTGGAAAATTAAGTCAGGAAAGAGGTAATTATAATTTTGCTGATGCTGATGATATAGTTGCTTTTGCTCAAGATCATCAAATGCAGGTACATGGACATACTTTAGTTTGGTATCGCAATCTCCCCAATTGGTTTAAAGATCGGCAGTTTTCTCGTCAAGAATTAATGGATATTTTGCAAAAGCATATTTATACAGTTGTCGGACGCTACCAAGGAAAAGTTAATTCTTGGGATGTAGTTAATGAAGCAGTTAACAAGGACGGAAGTTTCAGAGATTCAATTTGGTTAAAGACTATTGGCTCAGAATATATTGAAATGGCATTTCGTTGGGCACATGAAGCTAATCCGAATGCACGTTTGTTTTACAATGATTTTGAAGCTGAGGATTTAGGAAAAAAGTCTGATACTATTTATAATCTAGTTAAAGAATTACGTCGAAAAAATGTTCCGATTCACGGCGTAGGTTTTCAGATGCACACTAGTATTAAAAAACCACCGAATTACGCAGAAGTAGCCGCTAATATCCGTCGGTTAAATGAATTGAAATTAGAAGTAAAAATTACTGAAATGGATGTTAAAATTCACAATCAACCAGTTGCAGTTACGTTAGCAGAGCAAGCCAAAGTTTATGAAAACATTACTCGAATTTGTTTAGCAGCACCTAATTGTAATACTTTAACAACTTGGGGGTTGAGCGATCGCTTTTCTTGGATTCCTATCTTTTACAAAAGTCCCGATGCACCACTACTTTTTGACCAAAACTACCAACCGAAACCTGCTTATTATGCAGTGGCTAAAATTGTAGCTCGGTGAAGATTTAAAAAATAATTTATCTTGATTCAAAAAAAGAGTTAATTAAGAAATGCAACAACAACATCAAGCTTCGATAAATATGGATACTTCAGTAAAGGCATTAGCTAACTTTAACAATAGGTTATTTTTTATTGACCTTCTTAAAGCAATGAGCATTACAGCAGTTGTTTCCTTTCACGCCATGTTTGTACCTCGTTCTAGTTATGAATCTAGTGCCTTACTTTTAGATATTTTGTTTGCTCCATTAAAATTTTGTGTCCCCGTATTACTCACAATTTCTTTTTTGTTATTAGAACGAGGATTAGTAAATAAACCAGAATTTAATAAGTGGAATTTATTAACAAAACGTCTGACTAGGCTCTTAATTCCGGCTGGATTTTGGTTTACTATTGCCGCTTTGTTGAAACTGATTACAGGAAATTCTTTAAAAACTATAACTTTACAAATATTAACTGGTAATATATTTACAGGGGCTTACTATTTTTTGATTATCTTTCAACTTTTTATAGTTTTAATATTAGTTAGAAACTCACTTAAAAAAGCTAGAAATTTTTTGCTTGCTGTTTTCTGTCAAGTAGTTATTTTTGTTTTGATTTATGCTTCTTTATCTCAGCAAATTTTTCCGGGTCTGATACCGATTCTTAGACAAATCGATCGACCTTTAATCATTTACTGGTTTGTCTATATAGCGATGGGTGTGTTTTTTTATCATAAACTGCCTTCTTTGATGCAAATTTCAACTAGTTTTAGTAGGGTTTGGAAGGTCATAATTTTACTATCACTCAGTTGTTTAATCATAAGTGAATATTCTCTTTTGTCAAACCTTACTCAAGGTAAGATTCCACCTTTTGATTATTTAATTTACTCCTGTATTATCAGCGTTCCTGTAATGTTTATCTGTTTTAGTAGTGTAGTGGAAAGTCAAGTTTCACCTGGAATCAGAAAATTAGTTTATCTGCTCTCTAAATACAGCTTAGGAATTTTTTGTATTAATGGTATTTTAAGTCAAATCTTGCTGTCTTTTGGTAGTCGTTGGTTTAGTGAATTTACTTTTAGCTTCAAAGAAGCCTTAATTATCAAATTCTTTGGTTGGATATTCTTACTCTTAATTTCTTTGGCATTTTCTATAATGTTGGAAAAATTTGGATTCAAAAAACTAGTTTGTTAATTTATCCAATAACAAATACAACAGGACTCTAATCGCATATTGTGTAATTGATGTGATAAGCTTGCATCGCATCTAAATTGTATATTTTTGGTGTTAGGCAAAAACCGTCAATCCCTCTCCCCATCCCCCCATCTCCCCATCAGCCTAAATATTCAATTTAAATGCGTAGCAGTTTATTATAGCAACCGTCAGGGCGGTTAACCCAGGAGGAAGGGCTAGAACCTTTGCTTTTACGACTTTTCCCACTTCTTTGATTTTGACGATCGTCATATAGCAACGGACATATCGGTTAGGACATTGTATTTTGATTTAAAGGCAACAGGTAAAAAGGAAATCAATACTTCTCGGTTAAGGGTAGGGGCGTTCCAGTAAGGAGGTTGAACCTCCCAAGACCTCGTTCCCAGGTTCAACCTGGGAACGAGAATACAGGTAAAAAGGAACTGCCCTAACAATTGTGGCGAATGCTATAAATTAGACTATAAGAAATTTGTGTTCTATTTCATCAACTCAGATCGGGACTTCTTCTCAAACAATTCTAGCAACGGTGGTGATAAACAGTTAACCCAAAATAAAAAAATTAATTTGGCAAGTTAATAGTTAGGATTTTTTAGTAGTTGATTAAAATTTAGTCTGATGAAAATACTTTTAGTAGAAGATGATACATTTGTGAGTACGGCGCTGGAAAAGATGCTAGCGGCGCATCACTACATAACTGATTTGGCGACTGATGGGCAAACTGGGCTAAATTTGGTTACAGTCGGGGAATATGACTTGATTGTGCTAGATTTGCAAATTCCGATTCTTGATGGGATTAGTTTGTGTCGAAAACTGCGAAGTCAAGGTTACACTAAGCCAATTCTTTTGCTGACGGCGAAAGGCTCTGATACTGATATTGTAGCTGGGTTGGATGCGGGAGCGGATGATTATGTCATCAAACCTTATGCGCCAGAAGCATTGCTAGCAAGAATTCGGGCCTTATTGAGACGAAGTGGCGCTATTGTTTCTAGTGATGTTCAAGTATCTTCTCACTTAACTTGGGGAAATCTTTGTTTAGATTTAAATTCTGGAAGGGTAACTTTTGGCGAACAAGTTATTCCTTTGACGGCGACGGAATATAATTTGTTGGAGTTGTTTTTGCGAAATCCCGATCGCATTTTCAACCGCAGTGCTATTTTAGATCGCTTGTGGGGATTTGAAGACGCACCTACGGAACGAGCAATTAATACTCATATTAAAGAGGTGCGAAAAAAACTCAAGGCGGGGGGTTTAACTGAAGAGATTATCGAAACTATTTATGGTATGGGTTATCGACTGAAACCTTGTCCGAAAAATAGTGCAGTTAGTCAGGAAGCAGAAACAGAAAAAAAACACAAGGTAATGACATCTATTAATAAGGTCATTGAGCAATTTCGCGATATATTGCAAGAACAATTGGCTGTGATAACTGCGGCAAAAACTGCTTTTTTAACCGGAAATTTAGACGAAAAATTATACCAATCAGCCAAGTACGAAGCACATAAATTGGCGGGTTCTTTAGGTTCATTTGGTTATCCTGAAGGATCGAGATTGGCGCGGACAATAGAACATCTTTTGCAAAAAAAATTTCCTTTAAGTAGTGAAGATATGGCTCGGTTTGTCCAATTAGTCACAGCGTTGCAAAAGGAATTAAGTAAATCTCCTATTCCCTTAGATTTGACAACTGAAGCAGTGCCAAAAAAACATCGGGTTTTGGCGATCGATAATGATGCCATACTTATGGAACAGCTATTAGCAGAAGCCGACGCTTGGGCAATTGAGATCAAAGTAGCACTGAATTTGTCAACTGCGCGATCGCAAATTACTTTAACACCTCCTGACTTAGTGCTGCTGGATTTGAGTTTCTCTGATACCGAAGAACATGGGCTAATGTTATTACAGGAATTAGTCGAAAAATCGCCACAAATTCCGGTAATTGTGTTTACTGATAAAAATAGTTTGAGCGATCGCTTAACAGTTTCACGCTTAGGAGCAAGGCAATTTTTACATAAACCCGCCACAACTGAACAAATTTTTCAGGCAATCAACCGTGTTTTTCAAACCGTTACTACAGAAGCTAAAGTATTAATCGTAGATGACGATCCACTAGTATTAACTAACTTAAAAGCATTGTTGACACCTTGGGGTTTAGAAGTATTTACTTTAGCTGAACCGGAAAAATTTTGGGAAGTCTTGATTGCCACTAACCCAAATTTAGTAGTTTTGGATGTAGAAATGCCTTTAGTTAGTGGATTAGAATTGTGCCAAGTGATTCGACAGGATTCTCAATGGGGAGATTTGCCAATTTTGGTGGTGACTGCTCATATTGATGCAGAATCTCTTCAGCAAGCTTTTGCCGCTGGAGCCGATGACTTTATTACTAAACCAGTATTAGGGCCAGAATTGGTAACAAGGATACTTAGCCGGATTGAACGTAATCGATATCGATTTTTATCAAAAAATAGGTAAAAATAGTATCAAATAGAACTCTTGCATCTAGAGCCAGAGCCTCTGTTTTCGTTCTCAGGTTCAACCTGGGAACGAGAGTAAGAGATCTGAATCAAAACAAGGAATGGGAGGAGTCGAGAAAATGTATCAAAATTTGTTACCTTTTATGGTAGCGATCGCTTCAACAGTAATCGCCCTCCTACTAACACTTTGGTTGAAATCATTACTCTATCCCTTAATTAGCTCCTTTTTTTACCTGGCGATTATTTTAAGTACCTGGTATGGCGGCTTTCGACCTGGATTTGTGGCAGTTGTCATCTCAACATTGGCGATCGATTATTTCTTCATTCCTCCCTTGAATCACATTGGAAGTCTTCAATTAGAAAGTTTATTGCGGTTGGGTGTTTTCTTCCTAGTTGCCTTAGCCATCAACATTTTTAGCAGTAATCTTTTAGATAGCCAACACAAGATTCAGCTACTTAGCCAAAAACTGGTGCAGCAAAATGTTGAACCTTTACTCATGGCAGCAGCAGCGGCAAAAATGGGGATGTGGAATGGGAATATAGTAACAGGAAAATTGAAATGGTCTCCAGAGCAACAACAGTTATTTGGTTTTGTTCCCGGAACCTTTGGTAGTACATATCAAGCTTTTATAGATTGTTTGCATCCTGAAGACAAAGAAGCAGTTCACAAAGGAATACAAGAGGCAATTCAAAATCATAGCCTTCTTTATCAAGAATTTCGGGTAGTTTGGGCAGATGGCAGCATTCATTGGGTTGAGGGCAAGGGACACGCTTTTTATAATGAAGCGGGAGAACCGATTTTGATGACGGGAACAGCTACGGCAATTGACGATCGCAAACAAACCCAAAACTTACTACAGCAGCAATTTGAGCGACAACGCTTGGTGATGGAAATCAACCAACGCATCCGCACATCGCTTAATTTATCAGAAACCCTGCAAATAACTGTAAATGAAATTCGCCGGATACTAAAAACCGATCGGGTAATTATCTTTCAATTTAACCCTCAATGGCGGGGAACTGTCCTAGTAGAATCTGTTGGCGCAGAATGGACAGCTATTTTATCAACTGAAATTTACGATCCTTGCTTTGGCGAAAACTATGTTGAACCTTTTAAACAAGGCTTAATTACTGTCAAATCCGATATTTATAAAGCTGAAATCGATCCCTGTCACGTACAACTATTGGCTAATTTCCAAGTCAGGGCAAATATAGTAGTTCCCATTATCAAGCAAAATGAATTGTGGGGATTATTGATTGCTCATCATTGCGAAGCGCCTCGGCAATGGCAAACTTCCGAAATCGAATTGATGCGACAGTTAGCCGCACAAGTGAGCATTGCGATTGGGCAATCCGAGTTATTTGCTCAGTTACAGACTGAACTAGAAGAACGAAAACAGATTGAAGCTAGCTTGCGAGAAAGTGAACTCCGATACCGCTCCTTAGTTCATGCTACGACTCAAATTGTTTGGCGTTCTGATGCTGAAGGTAGAACAATAATTGCGTCGGATAGTTGGGAAGAACTAACTGGACAACCCGCAGCAGAGTGCTTGGGGTGGGGTTGGCTGAGTGTTATTCATCCTGACGATCGCAATCGCACCACTCAAATCTGGATCGAATCCTGCACCAACGGTACTATTTACGAAACAGAGTCTCGGCTTCGCATTAAAGATGGTACTTATCGGGATTTTGCGGTTCGGGCTGTGCCAATTTTCAATGGTGATGGCGAAATCAAAGAGTGGATTGGCATCTGCCAAGATATTACAGAACGCAAACAAGCGGAAATTGCTTTACAGCAATTGAATGCCGAACTAGAAGCACGAGTAGCGCAACGGACGGCAGAATTGATAGAGGCAAACGATCGCTTACAAGAAGAACTGATCCTTAGTGCCAGATTACAACGGCAAGTGATGGAAAGAGAACGATTGTTAGGTAGTTTCTTTAATGCCGCATCATCCGCCAATATCGGGTTAGCGATTCACGATCGACAATTCAATTACGTCAAAATTAATCAAGCATTAGCAGACATTAACGGTTTTCCGATCGAAGCATATTTTGGGAGAAATGTAGCAGAAATATTACCAGATTTGGCTCCCCAAATAATCCCAGCCCTACAAAAGGTAATTGATACCAAAGAAGCGATTCGCAGGTTAGAAATAAAAGGAACTACTCCAAGTTTACCCGAATCCCTGCATTACTGGCTGGTTTCTCATTTCCCCATTTTTGACGAAACTGGACAGGTAATCGCTATCGGTTCGCTCTTGCTAGACATCACTGAGCGCAAACGCATTGAAGAAGCTCTCAAACTGACTCATAATCAATTGACTTTTCACATTGAAAATACCCCTTTGGCAACTATTATTTGGGATGCCGATTTTCGAGTTAAGCAGTGGTCAAAACAAGCAGAGCGGATCTTTGGCTGGAGTGCCCAAGAAGTCTTGGGTAAAAGAATGTACGATTGGCAATTTATTTTTGAAGCCGACCTAGAAAAAGTCAAATTAGTCGAGGAAAACTTGTTAAACGGAAATAAAACCCTGTGTAATAATCGCAATTATCACAAAGATGGCAGGGTGATTGATTGTGAATGGTACAATTCTGCTTTGCTCGATGAATCGGGGAATTTGGTGTCGCTTCTTTCTTTAGCACAGGATGTGAGCGATCGACAAGCCGCACTTCGCGATCGCCAACGAGCAGAAATTGACCTACAACAAGCTAATGCCGAACTACTAAAGCGCACAACTCAATTAGAAGAACTCAATCAGGAATTACAAGTAACTCTAGAAGAACTACAAATTATTCAGGAAAACCTTCAAGAAAGCTATGAGCAACTAGAGATCGCTCTCTCAGATTCACAACTGCATCGCTCCCGATATGAAGATTTGTTTAACTTTGCTCCAGATGGTTATCTGGTAACAGATACAAATGGAGTGATTCAAGAAGCTAATCAAGCCGCAGAAAACCTGTTTCTGGTCAGTCAATCTAGCTTAGTTGGCAAGCCCTTATCGATATACATCTCTGACCAAGATCGAACTATTTTTCGCACCGCTCTAAACCAGTTGACGCAGTGGTTTGCTCGCCAACGCTATGAGTTAACTATGAAACCTCGCCAAGGCAATCTCTTCCCAGCAGCGATCACTGCCTCTACTATTTACGATCAAAAAACGAAAATTACTGGGATTCGCTGGCTGATTAAAGATATTAGCGAACAGAAAAAAATCGAAACTGCTTTGCGCGTTAGTGAAGAAAAATTCCGTCAATTAGCTGAAAATATCCAAGCAGTTTTTTGGATCAAAGATACTCAAACTGAAAAAATTATTTATCTGAGTAAGGCTTACGAAACTATCTGGCACAGGAGTTGTGAAAGCGTCTATCAAAACCGTTTAAATTGGCTAGAAACAGTTCATCCAGACGATCGCCAGCGTGTTGAATTTTTATGTTGTGAACTACAAAATATAGAGTCTTTCGATCTAGAATATCGGATTATTCGCCCCGATGATTCTGTAGGTTGGATTCGCGATCGAGCTTTCCCGATCGCAAATGAAGCCGGAAAAATTATTCGAGTTGCTGGCATTGCTGAAGACATCACCGATCGCAAACAAGCCGAAGAAGCTTTACAACAGAGTGAAGAAAAGTTCCGTCAATTAGCCGAAAACATTCAAGCAGTTTTTTGGATCAAAGATGCTCAAACTCACAACAATCTTTATGTGAGTCAAGCATATCAAACTATCTGGCAAAGGAGTTGTGAAAGTCTCTCTCAAAACGCTTTTAATTGGCTAAATACAATTCATCCAGACGATCGTCAAAAAGTTGAATCTACATTCTTTAATCGAAAAAGAACAGAGCCATTACAAGAGCAATATCGCATAATTCGTCCCGATGGTTCGATTCGTTGGATTCGCGATCGAGCTTTCCCAATCCTAAATGAAGCCGGGGAAATTATTCGAGTTGCTGGCATTGCCGAAGACATCACAGAACAGCAACAAATTGAACAAATTAAAAACGAATTTATTGGCATTGTTAGCCATGAACTTCGCACACCTTTAACCGCAATTCAAATGTCTTTAGGATTGTTGAAAACAGGAGTTTATAAAAATAATCCCGAAAAGTTTCAGCGAATGCTCGATATAGCTTTGCTTGATACTAATCGTTTAGTAAATTTAGTTAACGATATTTTAGATTTAGAACGGTTAGAGTCAGGAAGAGTAGTTTTAGAGAAAACAATTTGTCAAGCAGTAGATTTAATCCAACAAGCCGTTAATGGCATGGAAGCACTTGCCACTGCTCAACAGATTACACTAAAAATTAATTCTACTGATGTCCAAGTCTGGGCGGCGCGGGATGCGATCGTGCAAACATTAACAAATTTGTTAAGTAATGCGATCAAATTTTCCCCTCCTAATTCTACAATTACCCTTGAGGCTAAATCTCAAATGGATCTGGTTTTGTTCCAAGTTACCGATCGAGGACGCGGTATCCCCGCCGATCAATTAGAACTTATCTTTGGGCGCTTTCAGCAAGTTGATGCTTCCGACTCCCGCGACAAAGGAGGAACAGGATTAGGATTAGCAATCTGTCAGAGTATTATTCAACAGCATGGCGGAGAAATCTGGGTTGAAAGTGTTCTAGGTAAAGGTAGTACTTTTTTCTTTACTTTACCGAGAAATTGCGGTTGACACTTTCACCGTCACAGCGCAAGCTTGACGGACTCACGCACTCTGGAGCCTGAAACCTAGATCCGAACTAGCCTGCCTTACTAAGGGGGGAACCTTCTGATAACGCAAGTTGCTAGTTACTTTACTTCTAGTCGTAATTGGTAGTAGGTAGTGGGTAATGGGTAGTAAAATATTTCATAAAAATCCTACTACCGACTACCAATTACCCACTACCAGCCTAAACAATAAATATAACTAACTAGCAACTTGAGTTAATACCAATTCTCTGTAAAATTGCGCTTAATCATTGCCCCTCCCCGTGTACGGGGAGGGGTTTGGGGTGGGGTTCCGTGCAGCGCATCTTCATAGAGAATTGGTATAAGCTCATTGACGGATTTAATAATAACCAAGTACTCTTTTATACTAAAATTTTCTCAAAACTAACTTTGAGAGAATCCCCGATCGAGCTATGCTTGCATGAGTAAATATGCGACAATATCTAATATATCTTATCGACAAATAAATTTATGAGCGGCAAAACAATATTAGTTGTCGATGATGAAATACATCTCCGGGAACTAGTGCAAGCTTGTTTGGAAGATTTAGGGGGATGGAAGACCATAACAGCTGCTTCAGGGGAGGAATGTTTGCAAATAGTACAAACCCAAAGGTTTGATGCTATTGTCCTAGATGTGTCAATGCCAGGAATGGATGGTTATGAAGTTTATCAAAGACTTCAGTCTAACCCAGCCACAAAATCGATTCCGGTAATTCTCCTCACTGCAAAAGTGTTACCTAGCGATCGCGATCGTTTTACTCAAATTGGCGTTACCGGAGTCATTACCAAACCTGTACAACCTATAACTTTAACCGAAGAAATAACCGAAATTTTAGGCTGGTAGCAAATGTTGAAAATTGTAAATAAATATTTAACTATGTATCAATAATGTAATAATTTTAGGTTCTTTACTAATTTTTTATTATTTTTTTCTAACCTAAAATGCGCTGATGGCTTAGTGAAGGTGGCTAATAACCCAAGCTGGGACGAAATCAGAGAAAGATTTGTTCCCAGTTTCCTTACCTCACCAAGGTGTCTGGTAGGAGATCGATCGGCAAAGAAAAGCGTTTTAAAAAAATAAGTTTTAATAAAAGAGGTTTATTATGGCTACCTGCCCTTGTTGCTCCGATCAAATGCTGCGTCACATTCGGGGAAATCAAACTTACTGGTTTTGTCGTCATTGTTGGCAAGAGATGCCTAATTTAGTTAGTTGTCAGCAGAATTTATCTCTGCCTAATATTTCACTTAGATCCGTAGGATTGAAAAAACCTCATTCTCTGTTAATAACTCCAGTTCCTAGTTATTAAATTGAGGTTGGTAGTAGGTAGTAGGTAATGGGTAATGGGATTCCTACTACCTACTACCCACTACCCACTACCCACTACCTATCACCACGTTAGTAAGTAGCAACTTGCATTAGTACTAGATTCACATCGAACAGACTATTAAAAATTATTTAAAATTTTACTCTGTTACTATAATAATCTAGGAGCAAAAATTTATATTGCGGATTGTTGAGCGGGGGGGGAAATCACCGGAAATTCGAGATATTTTAAATTATAATGACTCGATCGATCGATCGCGTTATGATTAAAATCCCGCTCACACTTATGCAAGTTATCCGTCGCACACTCATGATGAAAATTTGGTCGTTATTACTGGGTGTGATAGCTTCTGTCGCTGTTTTATTTTTGTGGTATCAGCTTAGCATAGAACAACATATATATATTGAAGATTTGACTCTTGCTGAAGCAACCACAATAGAAAGAAATCTCAGCCATGAACTGAGCAATCGAATCCGAGCTCTACAGCGGATGGCAAAGCGATGGGAAAGCCGCAATGGAATAGCAAGAGCAGTTTGGGAAAATGATGCAGCTGCTTTTGTTAATGATTTTTATGGTTATCGAGCGATCGAATATGTCGATTCTTCATATCATGTCCGTTGGATAGTACCATTAGCGGGAAATGAAGCAGCACAAAATCTAGACCTGAGCCAAGAACCTCGTCGCCAAATTAGTTTAAAGATTTCTCAAGCGCTTCGTCAACCAATTGTTACAGGATCTATTTCCTTAGCTCAAGGAGGCAAAGGATTTTTAGTAAGTATTCCGTTATTTGTGGGCGATCGCTTCGATGGCTTTATTTTAGGAGTTTTTCAATTTCCTGAGATATTTGAGGGAATTTTACCAATAAACAAAGATTACAAAGTTCAAATATACGATCGCAACCAATTAATTTACAGTCAAGGCTTACTAACTCAATCAACTCTGAAAAAAACCACCATAGTTAAAGCTTACGGAATTAATTGGCAAGTAGAAGTTTATCCAAATCTTGCCTTATTAGCAAAGGAAAAATCACCGCTGCCAAAAGTTGTACTAGTAGCTGGATTAATTTCCGCTTGGTTATTTGCCTTAGTCGTGTATCTAGTGCAACTGAGTTATCAGCGAATTCGTCAATTTGCCCAAACCAATCGAAAATTACAATGGGAAATCAGCCAGAAAAAAGAAATTAAAACAGCCTTAGAAATTTCTCAATCTCGATTAGCCGGAATTCTAGACATTGCCAACGATGCTATTATCTCAATCGATCAAAATCAAACTATTATCTTGTTCAATCAAGGAGCAGAGAAAATTTTTGGCTATAAAAATCAAGAAGTTTTAGGAAAACCTTTATCATTTCTATTACCAGAACGCTTTGCCAAATCTCACGATCGCCAAGTGCAAAATTATGCTAACACGCCGGGAGAAACCCGACAAATGGCAGATCGCGGAGAAATTTTTGGACGGCGCAAAGATGGTACAGAATTTCCTGCTGAAGCTTCAATTTCTAAGTTGAAGCTCAACGGAGAGGTAATTTTTACCACATTTCTCCGCGATATTACAGCTAAAAAAGCGGCAGAAAAAGCTTTGCGGGAAAGCGAAGCCACCAAAAAAGCAATTATTGAAGCAATTCCAGATTTGTTGATTCGGATGCGCTCAAACGGAGATTATTTAGATTTTATTGCTAGTAATGAATTTAATATTTTTCGGCCCGATCGCGATCGTCTCGGAGTGAACATTTATGACATACTACCGCAAAACTTAGCACAAATGCGAATGCAGTATACTCAAAAAGCTCTGCAATCAGGCATGATGCAAATTTATGAACATGAAATCTTAATTAAAGAGAAACTACGTTACGAAGAAGTGCGAATAGTGCCATTTCTGCCTGATGAAGTGTTGATTATGGTACGAGACATTACCGAACGGCAAGCCGCACTTTGCGAACGCAAGCAAGCCGAAGCCGACTTAAAGCAACAAAAAGAAATGTTTCAAACAATTGTCAGCCACATTCCAGTGATGATTGCCATGTTTAACTCTCAAGGTAGAATAGAATTTGTGAATCATGAATTGGAAAAAATTTTAGGTTGGTCACTGGCAACATGGCAACAGCGAGATGTTTTACAAGAATGTTATCCAGATCCGATAGATTACCAAGCAGCGTTGGAACACATGATGTTGGCAAATGGAAAATGGCAAGATATGAAAACCTTAACTGCGACTGGACAACAATTGGAGACAAGCTGGGCAAATGTGCAACTTTCCAATGGATATTTTTTAGGCATCGGACAAGATATTAGCGAACAGCAAGCGGCGCTACGCGAACGCAAACGTAATGAAATCGAACTACGACAAGCAAAAGAAGCCGCAGAAGCTGCAAACTTAGCCAAAAGTATTTTCTTAGCCAATATGAGTCATGAATTACGCACGCCACTCAATGTAATTCTCGGTTTTACTCAAGTATTGGAACGCGATCTTTCCCTAACTTTGAGTCAAAAGGAAGACTTAGAAACCATTCGTCGCAGTGGCGATCACCTACTCAACCTGATTAACGATATTCTAGACTTTTCCAAAATAGAATCCGGGCATTATACGCTCGAAGAAACGACTTTTGACTTAATTGCTCTACTCCACTCTCTCAAAAGTATGTTAGGTGAACGAGCAAGTTCTAAAAAATTACAATTGCTGTTTGATATTGCTCCAGAAGTACCCCAATTTATTATTAGCGATGCTCAAAAATTACGTCAAATTTTGCTAAATCTCCTGAGTAATGCCATTAAATTTACCAACCAAGGTAGCATCACTTTACAAGTTATAGTTATGCCTGAAAGTTGGGAAGTTGAGGACAAAGAGACAAGGGGACAAGGGGACAAGGGGACAAGGGGACAAGGGGAAGTGTTGGCGGGTTTATCTGGGGAAAAACTTACCCCTACAACTCAAAACTCAAAGCTATCCCTTCAGTTTCAAGTGACAGATACGGGAGTAGGTATTGCAGCTGAAGAATTGGAGACAATTTTTGATGCTTTTGTTCAGGCGCAGGCGGGGAGAAAATCTAGCAATGGAACTGGTTTAGGTTTAACCATTAGTCGCAAGTTACTGCAATTAATGGGAGGAGAAATTTCTGTGCGTAGTACTTTGGGAAAAGGAAGTACATTTACCTTTACTGTTCCTGTAACTCTAACAAATGCAGTAATTATTGAGTCTCAGGAGAACTTCCGCCGAGTGATTGGCTTAGTTCCTAATCAACCTCAGTGGCGAATTTTAGTAGTTGACGATCAAAAAGATAATCGCTTGCTGTTAGTTAAGTTACTCATGCAGTTAGGTTTTGCCGTCCGAGAAGCTACTAACGGACAAGAAGCAGTGCAAATTTGGCAACAATGGCAACCTAATTTAATTTGGATGGATATTCGGATGCCAATACTAGATGGATATGAAGCAACCAAGCAAATTCGAGCAATGGAAAAGGAACCTACTAGTATTATTATTGCTCTAACTGCCCAAGCTTCTCAGAGCGATACGCCTGTCGGCACGCAAAGCGACCGCACACTCGCCCTAGCCGCAGGTTGCAACGACTATATCAGCAAACCCTTCCGAGAAGAAACTTTATTTCTCAAAATGAAGGAATATTTGGGTTTAGAATACACCTATGCAGAACCCAACCCCAAGGAAAACCAGCAACCAAACTCTGTTGCTGCGTTAGAAAATCAAGATTTATGGGATGAATGCGATCTTAAAGTACTAAATTTATTACCTGAAGAATGGTTCATGCGAATGGAAAATTCTGCTGTCTGTGGAGACGATGTTGCCGTTGCTGAACTCATTGTCCAACTTCCGCCAATGCTATCTAAATTAGCCATCTATTTAACTAAATTGGCAAACAATTATCAGTTTGAAGAAATTATTCAATTACTCTCAACTCTTTCCTCTTTAAATAGCCAATAGTTTATAGCAAAAAATCTTTTTATTATGGTTAACTTACTTAAGTCCCCATCAGAAACAAATATTCTGATTGTAGACGATCACCCGGACAATTTGCGGTTGCTAGCTAAAATCCTAGAGTTGCGAGGCTATGTTGTTCGTAAATCCCTGACTGGGAAATTAGCGTTACAAACTGTACATCGAAATCCACCGAATTTGATTTTGCTGGACATTAATATGCCAGGAATGAATGGCTATGAAGTTTGCCAAAAGTTGAAAGAGTCAGAAGTTACCAGCCATATTCCAATTATATTTATTAGTGCTATGGATGAGATAAGTGATAAAGTCCGGGGATTTGAAATCGGCGGACAAGATTATATTAGTAAACCTTTTCAAGAATTAGAAGTATTAGCAAGAATTAAAAATCAATTATTAATTCAACAACAACAGCAACTTTTAGTTGAACAAAATCAGAAATTAGAAAGAGAAGTTCATGAACGTCAACTTGCCGAAGCAGAAGTCCGGCAATTGAATATTAATTTGGAACGAGGAGTACAAATTCGCACCTTGCAATTACAACAATCCTTAAATTTTGCTGCCACTTTAAAGCAGATTTCCGATCGAATGCGGGACTGTTTGGATCAAAACCAAATTTTGCAAATGGTTGTGGAAGCATTGGGAAGTGCGTTGGAGGTGAATTGTTGTCATGCTGTCCTTTATCATTCCGATCGCTTACATTCCATTATGCGATATCAATGGATACAGCCTGGACTAAATTTTACTCAAGAACAAACTTTTTATCCCATAGATTTTCCTGAGCTTTTTCAGCAGTTAAGGCAGAAATATTGCTTTGCTTTCTGTCCGATTGAGTCGGATTCAAGTGGGAATCATGCAGCAATTTTTGCCTGTCCAATTTTTGATAATCAAGTAGCAGAAACAGGTATTTTAGGCGATTTGTGGTTATACAAAACTTGTGCTTCTAGTTTTGGTGAAATGGAGGTAAATTTGGTGGAACAGGTGGCGAATCAATGTGCGATCGCTCTCCGCCAAGCCCGTCTTTATGAAGCAGCACAAGCTCAAGTCCAAGAACTGCAAAGGCTCAATCAGCTTAAAGATGATTTTCTTCATACCATTTCTCACGAATTGCGCTCCCCGATCGCTAATATGAAAATGATAATTCAACTATTGGCAACTTTGTCCAATCAAGAAGATAATCAAGTGGAGGCAAACTCTAACTTATTAACTCAAAACCGTCAAATTTTGCAGTATTTGACAATTTTACAAGAAGAGTGCGATCGGGAACTTCTTTTAGTAGAAGACTTGTTAAACTTACAACATCTGGAAGCCGGAACTTATCAGCAACAACTCGCAAGAATTAACCTCAAAGATTGGTTTCTCCATGTTATTGAGCCGTTTGAAGTTCGCAGCCAAAATCATCGACAATATTTTCAAGTTAATCTTGCGCCAAACTTGCCAACAGTAAGTTGCGATTCATTCAGCCTCAGTCGGGTGGTTACAGAACTATTGAATAATGCTTATAAATATACTCCCGCAGGTAGCACGATTGCGATCGAACTTAGCACCTTTCAGCAAGAAACAACACAACAAGAAGCTAGTATTTCTCTAATCAATCAATCTTCTTGGCTGCAATTCATCGTGACTAATACAGGAGTGGAAATTCCTACCGCAGAACTTCCCCGGATCTTTGATAAATTTTATCGCATACCCCAAAACGATCCCTGGAAACATGGTGGCACTGGTTTAGGACTGGCACTAGTGAAAAAGTTGGTCGAACAAATGGGGGGAAACATCATCGCCAAAAGTGCCAATAATCTCACTGAATTTATTGTTCAATGCCCACTTAGTTGTTAGGGAGATGCGGGAATGGGG
>NZ_JADEWG010000284.1 GCF_015207735.1 [Phormidium] sp. LEGE 05292 | reverse complement strand
CCAAACCCCTCCCCGTCCACAGGGAGGGGCTAATGATTAAGCGCAATTTTACAGAGAATTGGTATGAGTATGAGCAATTTAGCTCAGAAGATTCAAATCAACGGTGGTTGGAATCTTACTAGTAGTATACTGTAGTTACACTTAATTTTTTTATATATAAACCCATTCTTTAAGGTTTTTTCACGATAACTTCATTATTATCTCTGAAATATCAGCGAGCTTTGGTAGTCTTGGCGACATAAATTTAAGTATTTAAAGAGTTTAATTACATAATATTTCCTTTGCTAGACTTAGTAATAAATCAGTTTTCAGGAGATTATTAACACTTGTGGTGCGGAAGTTTCTTTTTTCCATAATAGTTGAGGTTGCATTGTTTAATGCAAATTAACTGATATAACCAAAAGAAAAAGGTAAAAGATGGAGTATATTTTTCTTTTCTTTTACCTTTCCTTTGATTATTTTTTCCAGTCCCCAGTACCTAGTCCCTAATCATCAATTACTCGCTATAATCTGACATCGGTAAACAGGAACAAACAAAATTACGATCGCCAAAAGCGTTATCAATTCTGCTGACAGGAGGCCAATATTTGTATTCTTTTAACCAAGGTGTTGGGTAAGCAGCTTGGGTGCGAGAATAAGGGCGATTCCAATCATCAGTAATTAAAGTTTCTGCGGTATGAGGTGCATTTTTCAGGACATTATTTTCCGCATCAACTTTGCCTGTTTCAATCTCGGCAATTTCCTGACGAATGGCAATCATGGCATCACAGAAACGGTCTAATTCTGCTTTCGATTCGCTTTCCGTTGGTTCTACCATTACTGTACCTGCAACAGGCCAAGAAACGGTAGGGGCATGAAAACCATAATCCATTAATCGTTTAGCGATGTCATCTACTTCTATGGCAGCAGATTTTTTGAGCGATCGCAAATCCAAAATACACTCATGCGCCACCAAACCATGATTTCCCTTGTACAAAACTGGGTAATAATCTTGCAAACGACGCGCCATATAATTAGCATTAAGAATTGCCACTTTCGTCGCTTCAGTTAACCCTTCTCCGCCCATCATAGCGATGTACATCCAAGAAATTGGCAGGATACTAGCACTACCCCAAGGCGCAGCAGAAACCGCACCTATTCCAGTTTTTTCTCCTATTTTTACTACAGAATGACTGGGTAAGAAAGGTACTAAATGAGATGATACTGCGATCGGACCCATTCCGGGGCCTCCGCCGCCATGAGGAATACAGAAAGTTTTGTGTAAGTTCAAATGGCAAACATCAGCACCAAAATCTCCCGGACGACATAAACCTACTTGGGCATTCATATTAGCCCCATCCATATAAACTTGTCCGCCGTGAGAGTGAACTATTTCACAAATCTCTTTAATTTCTGACTCAAAAACCCCGTGAGTAGAAGGATAAGTCACCATTAAAGCGGCTAATTCTTTACTGTGTTTTTCTGCCTTGTTTTTCAGATCCGCAACATCAATATTTCCCTGTTCATCGCAATTAATAGGCACAACTTTTAAGCCACACATTACCGCACTAGCTGGGTTGGTGCCATGTGCAGATTGGGGAATTAAACAAACATTGCGATGATTTTCTCCCCGACTTTCGTGATACTTGCGAATTACTAAAAGTCCAGCATATTCACCTTGAGAACCCGCATTTGGTTGCAGAGAAACTGCGGCAAAACCTGTAATTTCTGCCAACCATTCTTCTAATTGCTGGAACATCACTTGATAACCCTTAGTTTGGGAAAGGGGTGCAAAGGGGTGAATTTTACCAAATTCTCCCCAAGTTACCGGAATCATTTCCGCTGTTGCGTTTAACTTCATTGTACAAGAACCCAAGGGAATCATTGAAGTTGTCAATGATAAATCTTTGGCTTGCAAACGATGAAGATAACGCAATAATTCAGTTTCCGAATGATACTGGTTAAAGACGGGGTGAGTTAGGTAATTGCTAGTACGAGTTAAAGAGTTTTGAATTTTGTTAGCGTAGCGGTGCGTAGCACGTTTTGAGTTTTGAGTTACCCGTTTATCGATGAATTCTTCCGAATCGAAAGGTAATTTTTCTCCTAGTGCGAAGGTTCTCCAAAGGTCTTCTAAATGTTTGATGGTGGTAGTTTCATCTAAAGAAATGCCTACCTTTTGCTCATCAAAAACTCGGAGGTTAATTTGCTGGACTTCCGCAGCTTGAAGAATTTCTGTTAAACTGCGACTTCCCAATTCTACGCAAATCGTATCAAAGAAATATTCCCCAGTAATTTTGTAACCTAACTGCTTTAACCCTTCAGCTAAAATGGTTGTTAACTGATGAATATTTTCCGCAATTCGCTTTAGTCCCGCCGCACCATGATAAACCGCATACATACTAGCAATTACGGCTAATAAAACTTGGGCAGTACAAATATTGCTTGTCGCTTTTTCACGACGGATATGCTGTTCGCGAGTTTGCAATGCTAAACGTAAAGCTGGTTTTCCATTAGCATCTTTAGAAACACCAACAATTCTGCCGGGAACTTGGCGTTTAAACTCTTCTTTGGTGGCGAAATAGGCAGCGTGAGGGCCACCATAACCTAAAGGTACGCCAAAACGCTGGGTATTTCCTACTGCAATATCAGCACCGAATTCGCCAGGGGGAGTGAGTAAAGTTAAGCTTAAAATATCTGCGACTACTGTGATTAAAGCACCAACTTTATGGGCTTGTTCGATGAATTTGCGGTAATCATAAATAGTGCCATCGGTTGCGGGATATTGCAGTAACGCACCGAAAATTGGTTGGTCAAAGGCGAAATTTTCATGGTTGCCAACAATCACTTCAATTCCCAAAGGATTGGCGCGAGTTTGCACTACTTCAATTGTTTGGGGATGGCAATCTTGGGAAACGAAAAAAGCTTTTGCTTTATTTTTAGCTACACCATAACTTAAGGTCATAGCTTCAGCAGCGGCGGTAGCTTCATCTAACAAAGAAGCGTTAGCAATTTCCAAACCTGTTAATTCAATAATCATGGTTTGAAAATTTAATAAGGCTTCTAATCTTCCTTGGGCAATTTCTGCTTGGTAAGGAGTATAAGCAGTGTACCAACCAGGATTTTCTAAAATGTTTCTCAGAATAACAGGCGGGGTAATGCAATCAGAATAACCCATGCCAATAAAAGAGCGAAATATCTGATTTTTAGAGGCAATTTCTTTTAAATTAGCAAGGGCAGTATATTCACTTTGGGCAGGAGGTAATTGTAATGGACGAGAGATACGAATTGCTTGGGGAATAGTTTTTTCTATCAATTCATCTAAGCTGGAAAATCCCAATAATTCCAGCATTTGTTTAATTTCTTCCGGGCTAGGGCCAATATGCCTGCTAGCAAAATTATCTGTTTGTCCCACTTGAGGGCTAGACTTGGTAGAAGGGCTCGAAGTTGCCACCTAATGATTCTCCACGATCGACTTTATTAAGTTTTAACAAGTATTTGTCGTCAAGGGGGCGGGGGGCAGAGGGGCAG
>NZ_JADEWG010000283.1 GCF_015207735.1 [Phormidium] sp. LEGE 05292 | reverse complement strand
CCCCTACCCCCCACCTCCCTACTTCCTCCCAGTACCTAGTCACTAATTAATGGAAGATACTGGGGCATCGGTGGTAATGATTCGTGGTTCACCCAAGACTTCTAGTTTTACCTGGGCTACTCCTGAGCTTGTTAATCCGATGATTCTGGCGGAAGCGGCGGAAAGGTCGATGATGCGACCTCTGGCGAATGGGCCGCGATCGTTAATTCTGACTACTACTGACAGACCATTTCTCAGGTTTGTGACTCTGACCATTGTGCCAAAGGGTAAGCTACGGTGAGCCGCTGTGAGGGCATTTTGGTTGTATCTTTCGCCGCTGGCGCTGCGATTACCGTGAAAACCAGGGCCATACCAAGAAGCTAAACCGCTGAGAACTGCTTTAACTGTGGGTATGGGTGCAAAAGCGACTTGTGCTGGCTGAGGTTGAGCTGTAGGTCTACCGGGAATATCTGTTAAGGGAGGAGCATTACCCATGAGTCGCCGTAATCTGTTGGTGGCTTGCAGGGCATCTTCAGCAAGGTTATTTGTGGTGTCTGGAAGCCTGGTTTGGTCGGTGATTTCGACTAAAAGTTCGTTGTTAACTTTGATGATGTAGCGATCGCGTAGCGTGCCGTTAGACGTATTGCGATTATTTTTAGCTAATATTGCTGTTTTTTGATTGCTGGCTATATGTGCTTGGGCTTGTAATATTTCTTCGCTGGTGCTACTCACCTTGTTGCTGACCGAGTATGCAACTGTGATGTTGTTAGCGTCGAGGTTTTCCCGATTTAATTGGTTTAACTTAGCTGCTACTGCGGTAGCTCTTGCTATTGGGTTGGTTGCAGTATTTTCAACTTGTTGACTCCCATTTTGGGAAAGAGTGCCTTCTTTGACGTTGCTTGACTCAACTGGGGAAGAGCCAACAAAAGTTAACACTGGAATATCCCGTAAATAAAGGATTGCTATTTGACGGCCTGCTACTTCATGAGTTTGAATTTTTGCGATTACCTGTTCTTGAGCATTACCTCCTGTCTTTGATTGATACTCACCTACTTTGATGGTGTCGGTTTGAGTACTGGCTGGAGGTAAAGGTTGACTAGCAGCTGGCGCTGGTTTTATTTCCGATTCTTTTCCTTTTACCTTGTTAGTTTCGGCATGGCAGGAAAGGGTTGTCCCCAGCGCAGTTGTTAGTATGGCAGCAGAAATGCTGCTCCAAAATCTTTGCTTCATAAGCTTTTGCTCTGTCAAGGTGGTTATCGCTACATTTAAGGGCTGTGTTCATTTGGTATCAGCACCCAGCCTACAATTTTGTCGGCTAACTTGTAGTCGATTCGTTTTTGCCTTATTAAATTGCAACTGCAACAGATTACCATGAACTTTTCTAATTGGGGATCGGTATATGCCGGATTATAGTTCTGGACTAAACTAAGATTCTTCAGTAAAACTACTGGTATAGGGTTGTTTTTCGGGTTATTTGACGGGAAAGTATAAAATAAATTTTTATAGATTATTTATTAACTGATTTGGAATTATTATCAAATTTTGCCATTATAAATTTTGGGAATTTGCCAGTACCTTGTTCGGTTCAAAATTAAATCTGGCAAATGTTGAATGAAGTGGGAGATTAGGTTATGGATTATCGAGAAGCGGGTGTTGATGTAGAGGCGGGTAGAGCTTTTGTAGATAAAATCCGCAGTTTAGTAAATCGTACCCACAGACCGGAAGTGATTGGTGGGTTGGGTGGTTTTAGCGGTTTTTTTGAGTTACCCAGCGGGTATAAACAACCTGTTTTAGTTTCGGGGACTGATGGTGTGGGGACGAAGCTGAAGATCGCTCATGATTTAAATTGTCACAATACTGTAGGTATTGATTTAGTGGCGATGTGTGTCAATGATGTGCTGACTTCTGGTGCGGAACCTTTGTTTTTTTTGGATTATTTAGCTACGGGAAAGCTGGAACAAGAACAGCTTACAGAGGTGGTGGCAGGAATTAGTCAGGGATGTGAAATGGCGGGATGTAGCTTGTTAGGAGGGGAAACGGCGGAGATGCCGGGATTTTATCCGCCAGGGGTGTATGATTTGGCGGGTTTTTGTGTGGGTGTGGTGGAAAGGAGCCAACTTTTGTCAGGATCTAAGGTGGAAATTGGGGATGTGGCGATCGCACTAGCTTCTCAAGGTGTCCACAGTAATGGTTTTAGTTTGGTGCGAAAAATTGTTAATGATGGTGGATTTAATTGGACTGACGCAAGAGAACAATTAGGCGGCAAAAGTTTAGGAGAAACTTTATTAACTCCGACTCAAATTTATGTCAAACCTGTGTTAGGTGCTAGGTCTTCTGGAATCGAAATTCATGGCATGGCTCATATTACTGGTGGTGGTTTACCAGAAAATTTGCCTCGTTGTCTGGGTGCTAATCAATCAATTGAAATTATCCCCAATAGTTGGCAAGTTTTACCAATTTTTCACTGGTTAGCTACTGCTGGTAATGTTAACCCCAAAGCTATGTTTGAAACTTTTAATATGGGGGTTGGGTTTGTAGTTTTGGTAAAACCAGAGCAAGAGGAAGCAACTATCAAATGGTTTGAATCACAAAATATTGCTGCTTATGCGATCGGCAAAGTAATTCCCGGTACAGGTAATCTTGTAGGTTTACCAGATTGACCTTTTTGGTTTTGGGGACTGGGGACTGGTGACTGGCAGAGGGCAGAAGGCAGAAGGGAAGAAAGGATAAACTTTACATTTTCTGCCCATCCCCATCTCCCCTGCTCCCCTGCTCCTCTGCTCTCCTGCTAAATTTCATCCATAGAAGCACCGATAGATTGATTCATTAAAACTCGAATAATTTCTTCAGGATTGTCAGTATTAATTTGCAATAATGCTGCCATTTGTTGTACTAATTCTGGGTCTTGTTGTAATAATTCCCAAAGTTGTTCTAAAGAAATAGTTTGAGGTTGTTCGTCAAAATTACCTGCTTCATCAACAGATAAAAACAGATTTGACGCTGCTGGATTTTGTGGGGTTTGTATTATTGGTTTTTCCTGTCTTTGTAATAACTGTAACCCTATTTCACCTGCTGTATCGCTAATTTCTCCGTAACCCATGTCGCCTAATGCTAGCATTCGCAGGGCTAATTCTTGGTTTGGCGCAGGTGAGGCGAGTAATCTTTCGCCAAAGCCACGTATCCATTGTACCCATTGGGCTTCGGTGGTGCGATCGTCTAATTCTGCGAAAAATTTTTCTACTTTTGATTGTTGCCAACCATGCGCTATGCCTTCTAATAGCTGCATGAACAAAAACTCGTAATCACTATTTTCCAATGGTTTTGGCGGTTGGATTTGCTTTTGTATAGCTTTCATGGAGGATTTGGATCTTTTACTCCCTCTGCGCCCAAATAAACTCTGAAAAAACTCCACTATTTTTTGCCAAATCCTTCCAATCATCGCTAGTTCCTTGCATGGTATTGCACTTTCAATTTTAGCCAATTACTGCTGTGGCAGATGGATAGGGAGACAAGGGGACAAGGGGATGGGGAGATAGGG
>NZ_JADEWG010000282.1 GCF_015207735.1 [Phormidium] sp. LEGE 05292 | reverse complement strand
CAAGGGGACAAGGAGACAAGGAGACAAGGGGACAAAGGGAAATTCATTAACTCAAAACTCAAAACTCAAAACTTTCCTCAGTCCCTACTAACTACCCAAAGATTTCAAGTAAGCATTGAGTTTAGAAGACAATTCATCAATAATCGGCTTAATTTTTTTAGCTTGATTTTCTGTAATTAATTTCCGATTCCAAGCCAATCTCAAAGCATGAATTGTTTCATACAAACAACCCCTTGCTTGCCGTACTAAATTTTGATTATATTGCTGCTCTTGCACAGTTCCCGCAGCAATATTAGCTCCAATACAATCAGCCGAAATGATGATTTGCTTACCTAGAGAATCCTTATTAAATTCATCCCAATCTTGCACTAATCGCCAAATTTCATTTGCCAATTTTTCCGATACTTGATAAACTGGAAGCCTTTCAAATTCTGGTTTTCCCATATAAGTTTCCTCCTAAACTACTATAATTATTTACTACATAAATAACAATTATAGTTAGTTTCGTTATTTTAATTATATAATATAATAAAATATTTATTTTCCTGCTTTTACCAGTTGTAGGACAGGCATCTTGCCTGTCAAGAATAATGGCAGGCAAGATGCCTGTCCTACAAGATTGGATAATTTAATTAATGGAAGTCCCTAACTGTAATATGACGCAACATAAAATTAATATCACAATTAAATTGTTTGCTGTTTATCAAGAAGTTTACGGTGTACCAGAATTAGTGCGGGAATTTCCCGCAGAAACTTCAGTGGGCAAAGTATTAGAAAACATCATTGCTGAACATCCAGAACTGAGCCAATGGCGAGAAATTACTCGTTTTGGTGTCAATCTTCAGTTTGTAGAACCGGACACAGTTTTGCAAGACGGCGATGAAGTAGTGTTCATTCCCCCTGTAAGTGGCGGTTGAGGGAGCAGGGGAGCAGGGGAGCAGATAGTAGGAACAACTAATTAAGTGAAAGGAAATCGCTCTAATCCCACCAGAAGAATAGCTTATGAGTGGAAGCCAATTCTTCTGCTAATATTTCGACTGAACCGCAACCTTGATCGACAATATCCGAGCAAAAAACATACATACGTTCTGCTAATTCTTCTGGATTTTTAATAGTAGTAAGGAACCTTCCCGCTAAAGTGTCACGGGCAATACAGGTCAATACAAACGGTTGTTCCCGATCGAGATCTTTCAACCATTGGACGACATAACCTGGCCCAATGCCATAATTACACCCGTTAGTTTGGTGCAACGCGATCGCATCATACTTGTCAGTAGTGGGCAAAATGCAGAGCTTTTCTGGCCCCTCTCCATAGTAAGAGTCGGGTTCGTAGACTCATCAGCACCGTGAGGGACAAGCTGGTAAGCAGTCCGATCGCCTTTTTTGGCATTAGGATTAGCTCCAGCAGCCAGCAGTTCTTCAACTCGCTGCAAGTTTTTAGCTTCGATCGCCGCTATCAGTTGCTCATCCATATAGATAATATTGAAACCGTTTGCGATCGCACAATTCTATCGCTTAATCCATATTTGGGCTAATTTGTTAATTTCTCCTGAATATCCCTGACTTCTTCAAGAAGTCAGCGAGCGGAAAACTACCCAAATCAAACCCGACAAAAAAAGTCGGATATGTTTGACGTTGTTTTGCGGGCGTGATAGCATTCCAAAAAGTAGACAGTTCGACAGATTTTCAGAGCGAGAGAGAGCAAGACCATGACCCAAGCAATTACAACTCAAAACCAAGGAAAGACAACTCACGTTAAAGGTTTGCAGTGTAAAGAATGCGGTGCTGAATACGAAGCCAAAGCGATTCACGTCTGCGAATTCTGTTTTGGCCCGTTGGAAGTGGCTTATGATTACGATGCTCTTCGTCGCTCTGTGACTCGTGAAAGTATTCAGGCTGGCCCACTTTCGATTTGGCGTTATCGGGCGTTTTTGCCTGTGGAAACTGAAAACCCGATCGATGTGGGAACTGGTATGACTCCTCTGGTTCGCGCTAATCGGTTGGCTCGTCGCTTGGGTCTGAAAAAGCTCTACATTAAAAACGATGCTGTCAATATGCCTACCCTGAGCTTCAAAGATAGGGTGGTATCGGTGGCTTTGACTCGCGCTCGTGAGTTGGGTTTTACTACAGTTTCTTGTGCTAGCACTGGTAACTTGGCTAATTCTACAGCTGCGATCGCAGCCCACGCCGGACTCGACTGCTGCGTATTCATCCCCGCCGACTTGGAAGCCGGAAAAGTCCTGGGTACGCTGATTTATGGCCCTACCGTAATGGCAGTGCAAGGAAATTACGACCAAGTAAACCGTCTCTGCTGCGAAGTTGCGAATACACAAGGTTGGGGATTTGTCAATATTAATTTGCGTCCCTACTACTCCGAAGGTTCCAAGACTTTGGGTTACGAAGTAGCAGAACAACTCGGCTGGGAATTACCAGATCATATAGTTGCACCTTTGGCTTCTGGTTCTTTGTTCACCAAGATTTACAAAGGTTTCCAAGAATTTATTAATGTCGGCTTAGTGGCAGATAAGAGCGTGAGATTCAGCGGCGCACAAGCTGACGGTTGTTCCCCCATTGCTCAAGCTTTCCGGGAAAATCGGGACTTTGTACAACCAGTAAAACCGAGTACAATTGCAAAATCGATCGCAATTGGCAACCCAGCAGACGGCATCTACGCTTTAGAAGTCGCTCGGAAAACAGGCGGTAACATTGAATCAGTCAACGATGCCGAAATCGTTGAAGGCATGAAGCTACTGGCAGAAACCGAAGGTATTTTCACCGAAACTGCTGGCGGAACCACAATTGCCGTCCTGAAAAAATTAGTCGAAGCTGGTAAAATTGACCCCGAAGAAACCACAGTAGTTTACATTACCGGAAACGGTTTGAAAACTCAGGAAGCCGTCCAAGGTTACATCGGCGAACCTTTAACAATTGAACCAAAATTAGACAGTTTCGAGCGTGCTTTGGAACGTTCTCGCACCTTAGAACGCCTCGACTGGCAACAAGTACTTGTATAAGTATTAGCTTTTTGCGTTTTGCGATCGTGCTAATAGATAATGGGTAATCGGTGAAAAAAAACACCAATTACCCATTAATAATCACCAATAACCAATTACTGAATTAACTATGTCCGTTACAGTTTTAGTTCCCACACCCCTGCAAAAGTTTACCAACGAGCAAGCAACTTTAGAATGCAGCGCTAACAGCATCGCAGAATTAATTGAATCCTTAGAACAAAGTTGCCCAGGCATTAAATCACGTATATGTGATGAAAAAGGAGAAGTCCGCCGCTTTTTGAACCTCTATGTCAACAGCGAAGACATCAGATTTTTGGATGGAAAAGCCACACCCTTAAACGATGGCGACGAAGTAAGCATTGTTCCTGCTGTAGCTGGCGGTTGATGGGGAGATGGGGAGATGGGGGGAATCCCAAATCTACATCAACAACTCCCCCCACCTCCCTACCTTCCTACCCCCCAGGGCTAATTCATGGTCATCAAATAAAATTAACCGGATGGGGGGACAAGGGGACAAGG
>NZ_JADEWG010000030.1 GCF_015207735.1 [Phormidium] sp. LEGE 05292 | reverse complement strand
GTGGGGGGATTGGGGGGTAGGGTGATAGAGGTAGTGGAAGAATAATTCTCCCCATCTCCCCATCTCCCCATCTCCCCATCTCCTAATTCTGCCCGTAAGATTTCTTCTACCCAAACTTGAGCCGAGCCATCCAAAAGCGGTACTTCTGGGCCATCAATTTCAATTCTGGCATCAAGGACACCCATTGCTGTTAAAGCGGCTAATAGGTGTTCTACAGTGCGAACTCCGCTGGAATTTTCCCCCAGTTGAGTCGAAAGCAGTGTTTGAGTGACTGCTTCCAACTGAGCAGGAATAGTTGGTTGTTCTGGCAAATCAACCCTAACAAAATAGCGACCTTGACCAGGCAATGCTGGTAAAATCCGCACTTTGGTAATGATTCCGCTATGGAGTCCCACACCAGAAAGTTCAAAACTATTTGCTAGCGTTTGTGTCATTGGTCATTGGTTATTAGTCATTTGTGATTGGGAACAGGCAAAAGGCAATGAGAAAAAGGATAAATTCTTCTCCAATTGTCTCCCCCCTACCCCTGGGAACCCTTCTGCTCGTGGAACCCTATTAGAATCGTTCACCAATACCGAACTGAATGCGGCTATCACCTTCGTTATTGATACCATAGTCAATCCGAATTGGGCCTAGAGGTGATTGAATGCGAACACCAGCACCGTAACCGAAGCCAGTACCGGGTTTATTGCGGATTATGGCGGGTTTTCCGGGTACTTCTCCGGCAGTACCCAAGTCTGTACCAAAATCGAAGAAGAGTACAGCACCAATAATTGAGAATACTGGGAAGCGGTACTCAGCTGTTGCTTGAAGGTAACTGCGACCACTACCCAAGTCGCCTTCATCATAACCGCGCACAGAGTTTACGCCACCCAAGGAGAAGGCTTCGTAGGGAGGTAAATCTCCTAGAATGGTTCCACCTTGGATGTTAAAGGCAAGAGCTTGCGGGCCGGGGGTAAAGTTGGTGAATTGCACAGGAATAAAGTAGCTGTAGCTAGTGCGAAATCTGGTCATGAGGATGCTACCCTCACCAACTGGCACAGATTGTTCTAGACCGACGCGGAAGATGGAACCTCTGGTGGTGCGAGTTGGGTTGTTACGCTTATCGCGCACCGCACCAAATTGCAATGTGAATAGGTCATCTATCCCTGTGCCGCTAAAGCTGAGGTTGTTACCATACTCATCTCTGGGGCTGAGTTTGCCATCAGAATCACGAATGGAAACGTTTTGATACTGTAATCCTAAAGAGGCTACCCAATCTGATTCTGCTAGGGGATTAGGAGACAAAGGACGGGTAAAGGTGACACCACCGCCGAGTCGGAGAACTCTGGGTGTGTCTCCGTTTGGTAAGTTAACTTCTGGGTCGCCACCGTCAAAAATCAGGGAGATCGATCGTCTTCTGAACAAGTTAACCGTGTAAGAAGTCCGGTAGGGGTCGCCAGCAATCCAAGGGTCAGTAAAGCGCACATCAAAGAGAAACTCCCTTTGACCTAATTGCACTTCTAGGCCAACTTTTTGGTTTCTCCCGAACAAATTCTGCTGTTGATAGCTTGCCGTACCAAATAAACCTGCCGCCGAACTAAAACCTGCCCCAGCTGCGATCGAACCACTATTTCTTTCCCGAACATTCACTTGTACTGTAACCTTTCGGGGGTCTTGACCAGGATTCAATGATAATTTCACGTCATCGAATAAGCCCAAACCAAACACCCGCTGTAAATCCCGTTGAATTTCATTTCGGTTAAATACTGTACCGGGCTTAGTTGCCATTTCTCGTGAAATGATATACGGTTTGGTGTTTCCCCTGATGGGTTGACCTTGAGCGTCGGTAGTTTCTCCTTCCTTATTCAAGAACTGCACTTGAATATCTTCCACAACCCCTTCTGCTACTTCCAGAGTTACAACACCTTCAGGAGAAACTTTCGTATCTACTATCTGTGCTAGAACATAACCTCTATCCTTATACCACTGCTCTAGCTGCTTGATCCCGGCTTGCAAGTCCCGGAAATTCAGAATTTCGTTGTACTGTTCCCGGAAAACTTGATCTAGCAAGTCTTTTGGCAATACTTGGCTACCTTCTACTTGTACCGATCGCAACACTGGGTTAGGCTCTACAACAAATGTTACCCGCACACCCAAGGGTGTATCAGTAGGTTCGGCTCTGACTCTCGAAAAATAACCAGTTGCAAAAATCGCGTTAATGTCATCTTGTAATTGTGACTTAGTAGTAGTTCTTCCCGGACGGGTGCGGATGGCATTATAAACAATGTCTTGCAGTTTTCCTTCTACACCACTCACTAACACTTCTGCTACTAATACGCGGGGTTCTCCTTCAGAAGAAGGCGCAGCTGGTTGAGGCTTAGGTTCATTAGTAGGTATAGAAGGAGGCGCATTCTGCTCCAGAGTTGGTAAAGGGGGAGGAGCAGCTGGTTCTCTAGGGGTTTGTGGTTGAGGAGTTTGACCTTCAGCAGGAGGTGTATCTGGTTCTCTAGGGGTTTGTGGTTGAGGAGTTTGACCTTCAGCAGGAGGTGTATCTGGTTCTCTAGGGGTTTGTGGTTGAGGAGTTTGACCTTCAGCAGGAGGTGTATCTGGTTCTCTAGGGGTTTGTGGTTGAGGAGTTTGACCTTCAGCAGGAGGTGTATCTGGTTCTGGCGATGGGGAAACAGGTGGTTCTGGTTTTGCTGGTGCGTCAGTAGCGGGTTGTGCTTGTACTGTAATTACCTGATTAAGATTTGGGTAAGGCCGAAAATCAGAAATATGGTTTAAGGAATAAAAACTGTTCTGCTGTAATTCTGTATCTTTGGGAGAGTAATGGGCAAGATGTTCCAGCGGCAGAGTAGTTGTGGGAAACACATTAATGTGTGCTTGTGTTTCTGGCTTTAGCACTGCGTTAGAGGAATTTTCTACCTCGAATGAGGAATTTGATAGGGCGGAAATAGTAATTTCCGGCTTTGAATTTTCTGCTGTCGAAGTGAGTGTTTCTGACTCTTGTGCAGGTTTATGAGTAAGAGAATTAATTATATTGGCACTCTCGACTGATAGCGAAGCGGGGTTTTCAGATGCTTCTAGCGAATGAGCAGCAAATTCTAATTCATTTAGATGTTTGATTGCTGTTGCGGATTTGTTTTCCGTAGTTTGCCCGGAGGCTGGATGTGAGTTACCCAATGTAACCCAAGCAACAGCTGCTACCAAGACTGGAGATAAACGCATTTTGTTCTCGTTATTTACCACTTCCACACACCGTCGTTAATGAGAGAGTTTTTTAGTCTACAGTGTTAAAGCCTATTTCGGTTTTAGCTTTTACACTGTAGACTCCCAACCAGGGGACTCTTCACAATTACAGTATTCAACACAACACAATATCACCTGTTTGGGCAATACCTAATTATCTGCTTGGTTGGGATCATGTGCCGAATTTGGCAATTTGGCAAGGGCTGGGGGGAAGTTTTGAGTTTTGAGTTTGTTTGGAGAGTTTTAAGTTTTGAATTTTTTTCTCTCCTGCCCCTGTGCCCCCTGCCTTTATTTTGTGCTAGTTTGGGCTAAAACTCGCTCTAGGACTTGTTGATAGGCGTTTTCTACGTTGCCTAAGTCACGACGGAAGCGGTCTTTGTCCATGACTCGTTTTTCTGCGTCTGTTTCTGACTGATTCCACAGGCGACAGGTGTCGGGGCTGATTTCGTCAGCTAGGAGGATTTGTTGGGTTTCATCTAGGCCAAATTCTAGTTTGAAGTCTACTAAGGTGATGCCACATTGGTTGAAGAATTCGCTAAGAATTCGGTTAACTTCTAGGGAGAGACTTCGTAGTTGTTCGATTTGTTCCGGGGTGGCTATTTGCATTACTGATATGCGATCGATCGTGAGTAATGGATCTCCCAAAGCGTCATTCTTATAATAAAATTCCACTAAAGGATTCGCTAAAATTTTTCCTTCTGGTAATCCGGTTTGTTTACAAAGACTACCAGCTGCAATATTTCTCACTACTACTTCTAAAGGCACGATTTGCACCCGACGCACTAACATTTGGTCTGGGGCTGTTTGTTCTAGAAAATGGCTGCGAATTCCCGCTTGCTCTAAAAGTTTAAATAGGTGTGTAGAAACGGTGCAGTTAATTTGTCCTTTGCCAGAAATTTGACCACGTTTTTGAGCATTAAATGCTGTTGCGTCGTCTTTGTAATGAGCTAGCAAAATTTCTGGTTTGTCGGTTGTGTAAATGATTTTGGCTTTGCCTTCGTAAAGTTTTTGGTTCATAGTAATTAGCTCTCTCGTACTTGTGATGGAAAATAGGAACACAAGGGGTCTGGGAAAGTTTTGAGTTTTAAGTTTTGAGTTTTGAGTTAGGAAGAAAGTTTTGAGTTTTAAGTTTTCTCCCCTGCTCCCCTGCTTCTCTGCCCCTGGAGCCCCTCTGCTCCTCTGGCCTTTTATTTAGTTGTCATTTCGTGAACTCCATCCCATTCTTTGGCAGGAGGTTGACTCAGATATGTTTTGGCTCTTTCGAGATGAATGTTTAGTGCTGGGTCATCTGGTTGAAATTTTTGCGCTATTTCAAATTCGGCAATTGCTTGATAAAATTTTCGGTTGAGGAAAGATTCTCTACCTAAGTTATAATAGTATAAAAATTGTTGGGTTTCTGGATCTAGGGGTTGAGAGCGATCGCTAATTAATCGGTAAATTTTTACAGCTTCTTGTTTGCCTTTGACGCGAATTTTATCTAACTCCTGTACCCAAATATGTTGGTGACATAAGTTATAAGTAAACTCGCTTAAAATGATATCGCATCGGTACTCTTTAGTCACGCCTTCTAAGCGAGAACTTAAATTTACTCCATCACCAATCACTGTATAATCCATGCGTTTATGTGAGCCAATATTTCCTGAAACTACTTCTCCCGAACTAATACCAATTCCAATGGCTATTATTGGTTGATTTTTGGCTCGACGTTGTTGATTAAATTTTGCTAAACGCTGACGCATATCCAAAGCTGTTTTAACTGCTTTCCAAGCATGATCTTGTAATGATAATGGTGCGCCAAATACAGCCATTAAAGCATCTCCAATAAATTTATCGAGAGTGCCTTCATGATCGAAAACTGCTTCTACCATTGTTTCAAAATACTGATTTAGCAGTGATACTACTTCCCCTGCGCCTAAGTTTTCTGTGATGGTGGTATAGCCGCGAATGTCAGAAAATAAAATTGTGACTTCTTTTCTTTCTCCAATCATCAATGTATCTTCTGCTTGCGCCATGACTCGTTCTGCGACTCCGGGAGTCATGTAACGATACATAGCGTTTTTCATTCTTTTTTCTTGAGAAATATCTTCTAGAACTACTAAACCACCTCGCACATCTCCGTCTGGATTTGTCAGTGGTTTAACTGAGAGATTAACACTTCTTTCGATATGTTTTATCTGGTCTTTGTGAATTTGGTGAGTAATTTCTTCTTCTGTACTTGGGAGAATATTTTCTGCGCTTGGTTGTGGTTCATTCCAAGGAATGTAGTATTCGGGGTTTTTGCGATCGGGAATTGCTAAAATACATTTACATCCGGCTATTTCATGACCATTTTGATTCGCTATTTCTGCCAAATTAATATGGTTGGTTTCCCTAGAGCAGCTTTCTGTAACAAATAAACCTACAGTCAAATTTTGTTCGGGAACATAGTGATTTGCGCCATTTTTTAAACTATCTTCTAAGCGCATTTGTAAATTGTCAATTGGTACTATTTCCCAAACTAACCGACCCATTAATTTTTGTTCCCAATTAGATTTATGAATTCTGTCGCTAGTCTGTTTTACTGGGCAACCCAACAATTCTAAAGCAGCATCATTAATAGTAACAATTCTACCTACCATATCTGTAGAAATTACTGCATCGGACAGACTTTGTAGAATATCTTTTTGATATTGTTTTTCTAGTAATACACTTTCAAAGAGTTTGGCATTTTCTAAGGCTATTCCTGCTTGAATATTAAATGCTCGCATAAACTCTTCATCAGAAGAGGTAAAACTACCTTGATATTTATTAATTAGCTGAGTTACACCAATTAAATTACCTGCTGAATTATAAACTGGTAAACAGAGAATATTTTTGGTGCGGTAGCCTGTGCGCTGGTCGGTAGTAGGATCAAAGCGCGGGTCTTTGTATGCGTCAGGAATGTTTAAAGGTTGGCCTGTGGAAGCCACATAGCCTGCAATTCCCTTATTTGCGGGAATGCGAATTTCCAACATTGTTTTCCCATCGGCGGCGGCTACTTTTGTCCAAAGTTCGTTACTTTCTTTAAATAATAAAAATAGTGTACTGCGATCGGCCTGCATTAAAATACGGGCTTGCTCCATTACCGACTTTAAAGTAGCTTCCAGGTCGAGACTTTGACCTAAAATTTGCGTAGCTTTCAGTAAAGCATTAGCACCACGTTGATTTCTTCCGGCCTGATAAAATAACTGACAACTTTCCAGAATTACACCGATATCATCGACAAATCTCTGAAATTCCTGCTCATCTTCTTCATTAAAAGGTTGGTTGCCAGCTTTATTAGTTAGCTGAATTACAGCTACTATCTGCCCTTTACTACTTTTGACGGGCATACAAAGAATATCACGGGTGTGATAACCAAGTTGTTTATCCAAGTCAGGATTAAACAAGGGATGGCTGTAAGCATCAGGAACAATCAAAGATTTTTCTGTGTTAGCTACATGACCTGGAATACCTGCATTTAAGGGGAGGCGAACTTCTAAAGGTTTATCACTATTTGCTTGGCGTATTTTTGACCACAAATAGCCCTTGGCGTTATCAACCAAGTAAATGGTGCTTTGTTCTGCTTGCAGGACTTGACCCATTTTCAGGGTAATTACTTCTAGAATATCTTCCAGCATGGTTTCTAGAGCTTCATTGTTAATTAATTCAATGGCTCTGAGAAATTGCTGGAATTCGGCGGTGATGAAGTCGAGAAGACAAATAAATTCCTTAACGGAAATGTTTCTGACTCGCTCAAGCAGGGCTTTGACGCGGTGCTGCTGAGTTAGCTGGGTTAACGTGGTTAAGACGCTACCAGTGTTGGGGAATGTCATACTCATGAGGTTTTACAGGGTGAAGCTTCTAGAAATAGAAGCTCTTTTCCATTTGCAGAACATGGAAGTGACAGGTCATTGAACGCAGAAGGTCTGAAGGGGTAAAAGTCGAATTTGTGGGCTTTTTCCCGATGATTTTTGGCTCTGCTGCTCTCCCATGCTATTTGTTTTACCCTGACCCCTAGCCTAACTGACCTACTTCGACAAGAAAGTAGATGACCTACTACGAATGTATCTGCATTAATCGGTGAGTTACAAGTGTTTGAATCACAAGTTAGTTGGATTAGTAGCTAAATAAATTTAGCTTCTTCATAGAGTATGACAAATTCCAGAAGGTAGAATTAGGCTGCTTTGGGCAAGGAAGAGAAGGCTACGTTTTGATAGTAGCGTTGTAGTTGTCTGGTGGCGGCTGCCCAACCCCATTTTTCGGCTTCTTTGCGGGCGTTGTGACGGAGGGTTTCTCGTTCTTCTTGATGGGCTAGTAGGCGAATTGTGGCGTTGATAGCGCCTTGTTCGTCTGTTGGGTCGAATAGGTAGCCGTTTTCGCCGTCGGTGACGATATCGGGGATGCCACCGGAACGGGCGGCGATGACGGGACAGCCTGCTGCCATTGCTTCTAGTAGGACTAGTCCGAGTGTTTCGGTGCGGGAGGGGAAGATGAAGGCATCGGCGGAGGCGTAGGCGGAGGCGAGTTCTTTGCCTCGGAGGTAGCCGACGAAGTTGGTGAAGGTTCCGGCGAAGTGTTTTTCGAGGGCTTCACGGTTTGGGCCATCTCCGACTAGGGCGAGGCGTGAGTTGGGAATTGCTTCTAGTATGGGTTTGATGCGTTCGATTTCTTTTTCTGCGCCTAAGCGTCCGATGTAGAGGAGGAGGGGACTTTCGGGGTGTCCTTGGCTGAGGCGCGATCGCATTTCCTGGCTGGCTGTGTCAGGATGAAATAATTCGGTGTCTACTCCTCTTTGCCATAAATCTACTCTTTCAATGCCGTGATTGATTAATTCTTGTACCATTGCGGTGGAGGTACAAAGGTTTAATTCGGCTTGATTATGGGCTGATTTTAATAGTTCCCACAATACTCCTTCTAACATTCCTAATCCGTAATGTTGCAGGTATTGGGGTAGGTGGGTGTGATAGGAGGCGACGATGGGAATTTTTAAGCTTTTCCCATAAAATATTCCTCCTAATCCTAAGACTGCGGGGTTAACTACATGAATAATATCTGGTTGAAATTCTTCTAGTGCTTTGCCGATCGCAGGTCGAGGAAATGCTAATTTTAGTTCTGGGTACATGGGTAAAGGTACGCCAGAAACTCCGTAAACTTTGGCTCCTTTATATTCAGTGATGCCATAATCTGGGGAAAAAATTAGTACTTTATCCCCGCTTCGTTGTAGATGCTCAACTGTGTGGCAAAGGCGAGTTACAATGCCGTCAATTTTAGGCAGAAATGTTTCTGTGAATAAGGCTATTCTCATAACTAGTCATCGCGCATTAGTCATTTAACAATTAATTTCTTGGGTTTTGAATGCAGATCCCATGAATACCGATGGCGGCAATTATGCCTCCCAATAATACTCCTACTCCTTCAGCAAAACAATTAATGCGATGTCTATTTTCTGCGGCTTGAGCGATCGACAATTCATTAATTGTTGTGGTTTTAAGTCTGGCAATTTTGGCGTAATTTTTGTAGCTACTATCTAAAACTGCCCATTCTGGGAATAGGTAGTAAAGACTTATGCCAGATGCGACAACACCGGGCATAACTACTGTGAGCAACAATATCAGTATTTTTCTGTTCATGCTTGCTTAATTAGGGAATTTTGGCAATTAATTTCTCTGCCTAGTTTGAGTCAACAGTTTTTCATTCCCCCCAACTCTCTGGAAAAGAGAGTTGGGGGGAAGACAATGAATTCACATCTGGAAAACTTGCTTTTTTTACAGGCTTTGATGTGCCAAAAAAACCTAACGTTGCCAAGTAACTTTTGGTAAGATTTGGTTGTTATCGACTCGCTGTTTATACTTAACGGCGAAGTTTAACAGGGAATCAAGTAAGGCATCGGAGAGGTAGTGAGGTTGTAAACCTAAATCAAGTAGGTTAGTGTTTTTGGCGTTGAAGTAATGTTCTTCTTTCTCGATGCGGGGGTTTTCCAAGTTATTAATTTCTACTTTTAATCCCAATGCTTTACCAGCTTCTTTCACCTTTAAAGCTAGGTCGGAGACACTAAATTGTTCGGTGAATTGGTTAAACACACGGAACTCGCCTGGGGCAGCTGGATTTGCGATCGCCAATTCGATACATCTTACTGTATCTCGAATGTCCAAAAATCCTCTAGTTTGACCACCTTTACCATAAACTGTAATCGGGTGATCGATCGCTGCTTGAATGCAGAAACGGTTGAGGGCTGTGCCAAAAACGCCGTCATAGTCTAGACGGTTAATTAGCAGTTCGTCCATGCCAGTTTCTTCTGTCAGTACGCCGTAAACGACTCCTTGATTTAAGTCTGTGGCACGTAAGCCCCAAATGCGACAGGCGAAATGAATGTTGTGGCTATCATGGACTTTGGAAAGGTGATACATTGAGCCTGGTTGTTTAGGATAGGGCAAGGTATCTTTACGACCGTTATGCTCGATCGTGATGTATCCTTCCTCAATGTCTATGTTGGGTGTACCATATTCACCCATTGTTCCTAATTTCACCAAATGACAATCGGGGAAATCTTCCTTCATGGCGTAAAGAATGTTCAGCGTTCCGGTAACGTTGTTGACTTGCGTCAGAACAGCGTGTTCGCGGTCAATCATGGAAAATGGTGCTGAACGTTGTTCGCCAAAGTGGACGATCGCATCTGGTTGAAACTTGTGCAACGTTTTGAAAAGAAAATCGTAGTTGGTAATATCACCGATAAATAGGTCGATGACTTTCCCTGTAAGATCGCGCCAACGCTGAATGCGTTGTTGAATGGGTGCGATCGGGGTTAAGGTTTCTACACATAACTCTAGATCCCAGTGTCGCCGAACTAAGCTATCTAGGATGCCAACTTGATGACCTTTGTTGGAAAGATAAAGTGCTGTTGCCCAACCACAATAACCGTCGCCACCAATAACCAGAACTCTCATCTTGATCTTGTTAATCCTGCTTGCCGACACTCGCTAAATGTACCAGGTTTGTGTACCCTTTAAACCACCAAAGTAAATATTCTGGTCGAATCTAGGTAGAGGAGTAGTGGATCGGCGATAATTTGAGAATTGGGATAATTTTTTTAAATTTTTACTTCGTCAGCGAAACTTGCCCAACGCACGAAGTAAAATGGGCCAGCTACAGAACCCCAGATGTGTTCGTCGGTTTCGGGGTCACGTCCGCGATCGAGACTGATAAATTTTTCGTCGTCAATCTCAAATTCGCTATCTAAGTAAGTAGTACGACCTTTGCGAACCACAAAGCAACCTTTACCGGGTTCCACTTTACCTTTAAAACTGTTGCCAGTCCACTCTACAATCATGTTGCAGCCTGGTAATTTCTCTAAATTGTCGATTTTGAGGTTTTCTAGTCGTTTCACGTCACGGGAAGCGCCGTAAAATTCTTTTTCTGACTTGAGGGTGTAATTTTCAATCTCAATCCGATCGTCTTTTTCTACTAATTTCAGCACCCGCACTCGATATGGATCGTTAAGATCGTAATCATAAGCTTGTTCGACAAAGAAACTGACCCCAGATAGAAGCTCTAAGGGTAAGGGACGCATACAAACGCGAATATGAGCGTAGAATGGTGGATTTTCAAATGCTTGCTCTTGATTACTAAAGTCTGCTGCCATCAATCGAGCTAAGCTGGCAATGTCGGTAGAATGAGTCATTGTTAATTAAACAGAATTACAAATCTCCCCAACTATTTTAAGCCAGAAGGCAATTAATTTAATTTGTTGAGTATGTTGTTGGGCTTTATCGCTCTTGATGATATCGCTAAAGCGCAACAACGTACCTAAGAACGTTTGAGGCGAAATAAGAGAAATTGGGTTATTTGTTCTTTTTTGAAATTGTCATCACTCACTAAAATTAAACTTTGGCTGCCATCGGGTAAACGAGGGCCAAAAGTTAGTCCTTCTAAATTGTCTAATCTAATTTTTAATTCTTGCAAGTCTAAGACTAATTGCTTTTTCACTGGTTGTACTGCTCTTATTTCACCTTTTAAACTGGCAATACGAGAGGTGTCGGTAGCTGCACCAGTGAAAACTTGGTAAACTTTTGCGCCAAAACCTGTTAAACCGAAAGATCTTTCTAAGCTTAAGAAATGTCCACCTTGATCGATCGCTAATAAATCTACCACCCCATGATAGATTGCTCCTGGCGGATTGGGAGATAGGGGATAAAGATGTTCGGAAATAATGATTGGTGGCCCATCACTAATGAGATAATGTAAAAATCGACATTTAATAATTTGTGGTTTATAGTTACCTTGTTCGTCTTTTTGTGGTGGATCTTTGTCTTGAATTAATGCTGATTCGGTGACTGTAAATAAACGAATCGGTTCTCCAGTGGAGGGTAAAGATCCGATCGGATTAAGGGTTAAAGATTCAAATCCTAAATTATCTTGGATTCCTCTTTGTTGTTGTTCGCCTTTAGCGTCAGGAATGTATCTTTGTGGCAGAGGCAAATTTTGTTTTAATCTGCCATTTTTTAAGTCGAATTCGCCTATAAATGGCGGAATAAGTTCATGGGTAACACCTTCGCTGGAAATAAATACTGTGCCTTGAGGAGTGAGGGCAATTCCTTCAGGATCGATGCTACCTTTGGGATAAGTTTCCCTATCTTTTGTTTTGAGAAAGGTAACATTTTCTATGTTTACGTTTTGCAGTTTACTGTTATTTAAGTCTAAGTTTAAGGTGTAAAATCTGGCTGGCGCGAGGTTGCTGCGATCGTCCGAAATGGCATAAAAGCGATCGCGCTGTCGATCATAAGTTATCCCCGATAATCCCCCAACTGTTGTATCCTGAAATTTCATCTTGGGTAATTGGTATTCACCCAAAAATTCTAAAGATATGTCGAGAAATGTCCGTTGTTGAGCACTAACTCTTGGTAAAGCACAAGATGATATAAAAGTCAATCCTATTAATGCTAAACTCAGAACTAAAATTCTGATGCTTTTCTTCACCAGTCATCTCCTATTCATCGATTACAGTTAAGCTTGGGAAACTAATTACTATTTCCGATCTTCTTTATATTAGCCTGAGTGGATTTTAGATTATGAGCGATCGCCCCCGACAAAAAATCAGCAAGTTTTATTTTTCGGTTGTTTGTTCTTTGTTTTGGTTAATTCTCAGTTTTCCGACTTATGCTCAAAGTAATAATGAGGATGACCCCACTGTATTTCCTCCCGATCCTTTAGAGTTCAGAACTCTCGATCCGATGTTACCTCAGTCAGCGCGAGATAAAAAACCTTTAACTGAGGAAGAAAAGACACAATTACAACAATCATTAAATGAATTAAATCAGCAAGCGACAGAGTTATTTCAAGCTGGTGATAAAGTCACTGCTTTTGCAGTTTGGTATCGAGAATTGCGCTTAACCAGGGTATTAGGGTTATTACCAGAAGTCGAAGCTTTAACGAGAATAGGTGCGATCGTATGGCAAGAAAATTCCAGAGAAGACATAAAATTTATCACCAAAAGATTGCAAGCAATTCAAACAGAAGCCACAGCAAAACCTATTGTAGAATTAGATTTATGGCGTGCTTTAGCAACAGCTTATGAACAAGTCCGAGCACCTGATAAAGCAGTTGTCGCTTACGAACAAATTCTCCGCGCCGCCAGAGAACAAAAAAACACAGAAGAAATTGCCGCCGCACTAACTAAAATTGGCGATTTAAGTTTAAGTTGGTTTGATTACCAAAAAGCCGCAGTTACTTATAACGAATTGTTGAATTTAGCCAAAGAGCAAAATAACAGCGAACAGCAAATTACTTACTTAAAACAATTGGCTTATATTTACGCACAATTGAAACAACCGTTGCAAATTATATCCACCAAGCAGCAGTTAATTGAACTTTACCAAAACCTGCAAAACTTCACCGAAATTCCTGAATTGAAATTAGCGATCGGTTCCCAACTAGAATCCCTTGGACAAATTGAAGAAGCCGCTCAACAATACGAAGAAACTTACTCCTTTGCTTGGTCAATTCAGCAATATTCCGGTGCAGCCGACGCACTCAGAAAACTAGTAGCATTACAACTTTCCCTAAAGCGAATAGACGCAGCATTAGAAACAAGTCAAGTACTTTTACAAACCGATCAACTAGGTCATAACTTTTATGGAATGATGAACACTTACGATCAAATCGCTAAACTTTATTTAGAACAAAAAAACTATTCTCAAGCACTCGTAGCTTTTGAAAGAGGACTTGAGATCGCCAAACAATTAAGTTATCGAGAACCTTACTTTACCAGACAAATTCAAGAAGTTAATAAACAGATTTCACGCCAATCTTAAAACCGAATTTTTGAAATGAAAGCTAGATTTTTACCCATCTTGCTACAGAGGAGGTAGAACCTCCCATATCTCGTTCCCAGGTTGAACCTGGGAACGAAAAACAGAGGTTCTGCCTTTTTGTTCAAGATTTTAGTTTAACCAGATGCACCTTACTTTATCTGAGAATCTAGCTTCTCAATTAAAATTTAACTGATGAAAAAACACACACCACAATATATTTTATAGATGCGTAAATTTGTTACCAACCCAACAAGTAGCCAATTGAACTTTAGCTAGTCATTTTTGGCACTGTAAAATCCAAAGCTGTAATAGCTGGAACACTACTTAAAACAGCAAATAAACCGCCATCACCAAAACCTAATTCACTACCATTTTGGTTATAGAACAAATTGCCATTAACAGAGTTGTAAACAATTAAAGCATTGCTTGTTTCGACTGCTAAATCATTATCAACGGTAGTAAAAGCAGTACTAAAATCTACAACGTTAGAGAGGTTAGAGAAACGCTGCTGAGATAAGAAAATTGTATCCTCTCCCGGAGTGAAGTCAGTAATAGTGTCTACTCCCAAAGAAGCACTAAAGTCAGAAACAATGTTTACTTCTCCCAGCTTGGTATTAGATGCTAGAGGCGCATAAAAATAAAATGTATCCTTACCCGCTCCTCCAGTCAAAATATCATCTCCCGATTCGCCGCAGAGGAAGTCCTCACCATTCCCTCCATCTAGATAATCATTCCCAGCATTACCAAATAAGACATCGCTGCCATTACCCCCGTAAATAGTGTCGTTGAGGTTTTCTGTACCTGCGAGACCAGAAATTAAGTTACCGAAGATAATATCATTACCCTCACCACCATCAATAAAGTTGCTACCCTTTCCTCCTTGGATAAAGTCGTCTCCACCTAAGCCGAAAATTCGTTCATTTTGCTCAGTTCCGACGATCATATCCATACTATCTGTACCTACAATCTCATTGGTGAAAATTACCTCCACAGGAATTGGTTGATCGGTAGCTAAAGAATTAGTTTGTTGAATCAGCAAATTATTAGGATCTAGTACCGTGTCCTCTGTACTCATTATGCCTGTTCCTCCTAAGCAAAGATAGTAAATTCTCTGACTAACTCTTTAATAACACAGGAAGTATCTAATAGAATTGAGTAATTATACTAAATTAACCTTTTAACTACTCTCTGCCTAGATACATAAAATTGATTTGCTTCACAAAAACTTTGCAAAAACTTTGCAGTTTATTTATAAATTTAGAAATTATTGTGACTAAGCTTAAAAGTAAGAAACTGGTAGTCCTTAGCTACCAGTAATTCGATTTGAAATTTTAGACTTGCTCCCATAGATAAACTTAGTTTTTTTTTCAGCTGACTTTACTTGTGTAGCTGCAACTTCAGTCACCTGATTTTTAGTAGCGAATGCGTGGATCGATGTAGGCGTTGACAATATCAATTAAAATGCTGGCAACCACTACAATAGCCGCGAAAAATACCATAATTCCTTGAACGGTTGGATAATCGCGATCGGAAATTGCTTGATATAGCCTACTACCTAATCCCGGCCAAGAAAAGGTGACTTCGGTTAAAACTGCACCCCCCAACATAGAAGCAAAAGTCAAACCTAAAACAGTAATTACTGGAATCAAAGCATTTTTCAAAGCATGAGAAATAAGAATTTTTCTTTCCGAAATTCCCCTAGCTCTAGCTGCTTCCACATAATCTGCCTTCAGAGTTTGCCGAAGATTTACCCTAACAATGCGCTCAAAAATTCCACTAATTAAAAATCCTAAAGTCAAACAAGGGAGTGCGAGATAATGAAGAGAAATTAATAGCTCATTAATATTACCATTAAGGATACTATCAACAGTGTACAAACCTGTAATTGTCGGAGGAGGAGAATAAGCTAAAGAAAAGCGACCATTAGGCGGAAACCATTTTAGTTGTACAGCAAAAATCAGTTGCAAAATCATCCCAAACCAAAACAAGGGAATAGCATAAGTAATAATCCCAAATAACCTGCCGCTAACATCAAAAACTGTATTAGGTTTAGAAGCAGAAATAGCACCAAAACCAACTCCAACAAGTAGCGCAACTGCCATGCTAAAAGTTGCTAATTCTAAAGTTGCAGGAAAGTGTTGTTGAATGATTTCTACAACATCTTGACCTTGACTAGTTAGGGAAGTTCCTAAATCAAATCTGAGCAAAGATCCCAGATAATTAATGTATTGTAACCACAAAGGAGCGGCTAATCCTAATCTTTGACGATATTCTTCTTTAACGCTATCTGGTGCACCGCGTCCTCCTAATATTACATCCACAGGATCGCCGGGAGTTGCTCTTAGTAGTAAAAAAACTACTGTGACGATCGTCCACAGCATCAAAGGAGCAAAAAGTAAACGAGTTATAACGTAATATTGCAAGGCACGCGATCGAGACATTTTGTTAGTTTTGAGTTTTAAATAGGGACTGGGGACTGGGAAAGTTTAACCATGATTTACAAATCTACCAGATCTCTTAATTAATCCTGCTCATCATGTAAATCCATAAATCCTGGTTATTTCTTGATTTCCCAAAATGGTAATTGTTGAATTGGGTCTATTTTTACTCCTTGTAATCCTTGTTTAGCAAAAGCAAAATCCTTGCTTTGCCATAAGGGAATTAAAGGAACATCTTGCGCCATGAGTTTTTGAATTTCTGCAAATATTTGTTTGCGTTTTTCTGGGTTTTGTTCGCGGCGTTGTTGCTGAATTAATTGATTCATGCGATCGCTATAATAAAACGACCCTTGACTTTGACTTGCACCCTGTTGACAACCTGTTGTTGGTGAACCTTTGGCACAACTTAAGAAAGGTTGAATGTAATTATCTGCATCCGAAAAATCGGGATACCAATCTACTAAAGCACTTTGATAAACTCCCTTACGAATGTTGGCAAAAAACGTTGCTGATTCAACTGCTTGGGGTTGAATTTGCACCATACCATCTAATTCTTGTAAAGCATATTCTTTCAACAAAGCGGCTACTTGTTGGCGAACTGCTGAACCAATGGGATACCAAACTTCTAACTTTAAAGGATTCTCTTTAGAAAATCCTGCTTTCGTCAAAAGTTCTTTTGCTTTAGCAATATTTCCATCACCATAAACTTTTTGATAAACCGGGATAGAAACACTAAAAGTATTAGGAATCATGCTATAAGCAGGTTCTCCTTGATTCCTTAAAACTCGCTCGATAATCAATTTTCGATTAATTAAAGAAGCGATCGCCTGTCTAATCTCTACGTTATCCAAAGGTTTCTGTTGTGTATTTAAGACCATGTAACTAATTACATTACCTTTCGCTTCTGATACCTGCCAACCTCCAGATTTCGCATTTTGTTGCAGACTAGAAATCTGTACCGGATCTAAAGTTTGAGAAGCAATATCGACCGTTCCAGTGCGGAAAGTATTATATAAATTTGCAGAACTAGTAAGAACTTGAAAATCAATTCCTTTATTCGCTGGTTTTTGCCCCCAATACTTATCAAAAACTTCTAACCGAATCGAAGTTGGTGTAAATTCAACTAATTTATAAGGGCCTGTTCCCACAAATTTTGTAGGGGTAAATTTTCCTTCTCCTATTTGATAAGCTTTAGGAGAAACTGGACACATTCCCGCAAAAGCTAAAATCGCTGGAAATGCAGCAAAAGGATTTTTCAATTTAATCGTTACTTCATAAGGCCCAGAAGCTTTTACAGATTCCACAATATCTGTTAATAGGTTGGAAGGTTTTCCCCCATTTTTCATGAAGCGTTCCAAGGAAAAAACCATTGCTTCCGCATTAAAAGGAGTACCATCGTGAAACACTACTCCCTGTCGCAAAGGAATGACATAAGTTAAACCATCTGCGCTAACTTTTGGTAAAGCTGTAGCCAGTTGTGGAACTAATTGATCTGTGCCTAATTTGTAGGTATAAAGCCGATCGCCCAAACTATAAAGTACATTACTAGCTGCTAATTCGTAAGCATCTGCCGGATCGAGAGTTCGGGGTTTTAAAGTTGTTCCGACAGACAAGCGATCGCTATTATTATTTGCTGAAGAACTCCCTCCCGAAACAGCATTAGGTCGCCGACCACAGCTAATAACTAAAATCAAACAAACACAAAAAAGACCAAAAAATTTTGCTAGATAACCCAATTGTTTGCTAGATACAGAAAACTTCTTCATTACTACCATTAACCTCGGAGAAACAGCGTGGCAGAAATAACTATACAGTTAAAAACAGGTAAAAAAAGGTGCAAAGCTTGGTGTTAGCCTTCTTTCCTTAAAGCCTTCTGCCTTCTGCCTTCTGCCTTCTTGCACTAAATTGAATAGTATAACGGAAAAGACTTCGCATCCTTGGGTTTGACAAAAACTTGTTCTTGCGGTTCCAACTTTAAGGCATCAAAGCGTTCCCTAGAAAGGTGCGCCGTCAAAACTTGTCCATCATCTAAGACTAGTTCCACTTGAATTTCCCAACCCAAATGAATCAAACGATCGACTCTAGCAGCAACCGTAGTACCGTTCGCTTCTCTTTGAATTACTATGTCGTGAGGACGGAGAAAAATTTCTGGTTGCGTAGACTCAAAACCATTTCCCTCAAAAATCTGTGAAGTACTAGGCAAAACATTTACAGGCCCAATAAAACTCATCACAAAAGCCGAAGCTGGATGGTCGTAAATTTCTGCTGGTGTGCCTATTTGCTCGATTTTACCCTTATTCATCACTACGATTTCATCAGCAACTTCCATTGCTTCTTCTTGATCGTGGGTAACAAAAACGGTGGTAACGTGAACTTCGTCGTGTAAGCGTCTTAACCAAGCACGCAGGTCTTTCCGAACTTTGGCATCCAAAGCGCCGAAAGGTTCATCTAGTAATAATACTTGAGGTTCTACAGCTAAAGCTCTAGCTAAAGCAACTCTTTGCCTTTGTCCACCAGATAATTGCGAAGGATAGCGATCGCCTAGTCCCTTCAACTGCACTAATTCTAAAAGTTCCTCTACCCGACCTTTAACTCTCAACTTCGACGCTTTGCGAATATCCAAACCAAAACCAATATTTTGCCGCACTGTCATGTGCTTAAACAAAGCATAATGCTGGAACACAAACCCAATATTTCTGTCCTGCACACTCTTATTAGTAGCATCCTGACCAGTAATAAAAATTCTCCCACTACTAGGAGTTTCTAAACCCGCAATTAACCTCAATAAAGTTGACTTTCCTGAACCAGATGGCCCCAACAAAGCTACTAAAGAACCGGATTTAATTGTTAAGCTTACCTGGTCAACTGCATGGAAACTGCCATAATGCTTGGATACGTTTTCTACACTAATCCCCATAAATGCCCTCTAGACAAGCCAATTTATCAAAATACTAAACTACCGATCTGGTTAAATTAATTACCTGTTTACTTTAATTTCCCATTTATCGATAAATTCGCTGTAGTTTATCTTACCGCTATTGGTAGTCACCTAGAGATCGGAGTCAAGGACAAAAAACGAATCAAGAACCGCAACTGCCGCAACTGCCGCAATCAAGACTACTACAATCGAAACCAGAACCACAGTCAACACAATTGCCGCAACTGCCGCAATCAAGACTGCCACAATGGTGAAAACCAGAACCACAGTCAACACCATTAGCACAGTCAAGCAAATTGCAGGAAGTATCAGTTAAGTCACTGCCACACTGAAAGCTTTCACAGGCGTTATTGAGCGCATCTCCACAAACATTTTTCTGTTTCAGGTTTTCTTTTTGGGGTTGTTTGGGATTGTCTTGATCCTCTGTCTGGGAATTATTTACCATACCTCGAAGGATCTGATTTGCTTTTTTACAATCTTTAAACCTTTGACGTGATGCCTCAAATGCTACTTATAATCCTTTTTGCGCCACTATACGTTTGATGTACGCAGAGCAAGACTCCCCACCATATAAAATTCGGTGAGCGCAGGAAAAACCTTTATGCGGGGAAAGATATTTCTGATATCCACTAATTGAAGTACAAGCAATTTGTCTTATCCCAGAATCAACCCAAGTAGTATTCATTCAAGCTTTCTCATCAGCCAACATCACTGAAGTAAAGATACAAATAGAGGGAGAAATATTCGGGCGATCGGTCTCAAACGGGAAGACAAGGTGGGGAGGTAGGGGGAGTTGAAGAGGTAGTTAGTTAAATTATTTTCTCCCTATCTCCCCATTCCCCCATTCCCTGAACTTACTTAACGGAATATTAAGCTCTGTTGCAATTTATTCACATAGATGTAAAGAGGATTAAGGCAAACCAGCAGTCCGTGATAACATCACAGCTTGTAGGTAGAAGAGATAGGGAGAAAACGCTTGACACTACGGGTTGCTGTTGTTGGAGGTGGCCCAGCAGGTTCCTCTACTGCTGAAGTCCTCGCTAAAGCTGGAATTGAAACTTACCTGTTTGAGCGCAAGCTAGACAACGCTAAGCCTTGCGGTGGAGCAATTCCGCTATGTATGGTGAAAGAGTTTGATTTGCCGCCGCAAATTATCGATCGCCAAGTTAGAAAAATGAAAATGATCTCACCTTCTAACATTGAGGTCGATATCAATTTAATCAAACAAGATGAATATATTGGAATGTGCCGTCGGGAAGTGTTAGATGGCTTCCTGCGCGATCGAGCCGCTAAATTAGGAACCACCCTAATCAACGGCACCGTTTATAAATTGGATATTCCGACAAACAACACCGACTCATACACCATCCACTATGCCGATCACTCTGATGGCAATGCCGAAGGAACCATGAGAACCTTAAAGGTTGACATGGTTGTAGGAGCAGATGGCGCTAACTCCCGTGTTGCCAAAGCTATTGATGCCGGGGATTACAATTATGCGATCGCCTTCCAAGAACGCATTCGTCTCCCCGAAGACAAAATGTACTACTACGAAGACCTAGCCGAAATGTACGTCGGCAAAGATGTTTCTCCCGACTTTTACGCTTGGGTATTCCCCAAATATGACCATGTGGCAGTCGGTACGGGCACCATGAAGGTCAACAAAGCCATTATTAAAGACCTCCAAGCAGGCATCCGCGCCCGTGCTGCCAAAAAACTCGCAGGCGGAAAAATCATTAAAGTAGAAGCACACCCCATCCCCGAACATCCCCGTCCCCGTCGCGTCGTTGGGCGTGTAGCTCTCGTGGGTGATGCCGCAGGTTACGTAACCAAATCTTCCGGCGAAGGGATTTACTTTGCCGCTAAGTCCGGTCGGATGTGTGCCGAAACGATCGTCGAATTTTCCAACAACGGCACCCGCATTCCCACAGAAGACGATTTGAAAGTTTATCTAAAGCGTTGGGACAAGAAATACGGTCTTACCTACAAAGTTTTAGATCTCCTCCAAACTGTCTTCTATCGTTCTGATGCCACCCGCGAAGCTTTCGTGGAAATGTGTGCCGACTTAGATGTACAAAAGCTGACCTTCGATAGCTACCTGTACAAAACAGTAGTACCAGCTAACCCCTTGGTACAGCTAAAAATCACTGCCAAAACCATTGGTAGCCTGCTACGTGGTAATGCCCTAGCACCCTAGCACTAGAGGCAGAAGGACAAAAGGCTAAAACAAAGCTTTTTTACCTGTTTTTAACAGTATAGTAGCCAAATACTGCCCATTAAAGAAAAGAGAAAGGGGGAAAGGATGAGATTATTCCTTTTCCCCTTTCTCTATGTGTAGCCCACATTCCGCACTTCAAAAAATAGTATTAAATACTACGTGAATCTGGAGAAAACTAGTTAGAAATACTTGATTAACTTTTTGTTGTAAAAGTAGGAAAATCAGAAGAGAAATCATCAAGCTAATGTAAAGCGATCGGCCCGATTCGGAGTGACTTCATTACCTTTGCCGATGGCGGTGAATAAACGTTTAGTCAGTCAATCAGGAATGTGTTGAAACCATTTGAGTGAGGAGTTTAATGTCGTGAAAACGCTCAAGACTATTTTAGGGAGTGCAGCGATCGCAGCGATCGCGCTTATCGTTACCCATCCGCTCGTAGCTGAAGCCATCCCCCAGAGAGCAAGAAATGCTTGTATCCGAAGTACGGCGGAAGAAATGGGAGTGCCCGTAGGAAATATCGTCATTACGAATGTGGGTCCAGTGAGTGCCGAAAGTGGCGCAGCGACTCTCATGATGGAGAACAATAAAACTGGTCAAACCGCAGAATGCAGAGTCAACACGATCGACGGCACCATTTTGTCAGTCAATGTGGGAAATGGTAATGCTGCTGCTGAACAGCCAGAATTTTTTGTCGTAACAGCATCCAGAACCTTTATTAAAGCCTCACCTGGCGTATTGTCCCATACGGTTGCAAATAACATTCGCAGCGGCACCGTCTTGCGTAACCTGGGCTGCAAGCGGGAGACACAGACACCTACTTGGTGTCAGGTTGAACTGCGCGACGATCCCCAGATCAAGGGGTGGGTATGGTCCCCTGATATCAGCGAATATCAGGCTGATTCATCCTCATCCACCACTGATGCTGCACCGGGAAATCCAGTTTCTGCTTTGGAAGACTTGGTAGGAGCCAGAGCGGGACAGGCTGAACAGACGCTCCAGCAACGGGGCTATGAATGGCGTAATACCAAGCAGTTAGCGGATAGCAGTTTCAGTTATTGGTTGGAGCAAAACACAGGGAACTGTGTTGCGGTTAGAACAACGAATGGTCGATATAGAGCGATCGTCTACACGACAGACCGGGACTGCAACCGTCGATAGCAAGTAAGTTTTTTATTCAGAGAAGGCAGAAGGTATAATCTTCGGAAAATCAATGCTTTGAGCATGATTTGGGCAACCAAGAATGGCTTAATCGCCTTGGCGGTGTAGGAGTCTAGGGCTGTTGACCCCTACAGCATCCGCATCTGTAGTCGGATTTTGAAGAATTGGTATAAGTCCTAATTTAGATCTTGCAACAGGGGAGGTTCTACCTCTTTCTTGGTGCAAGATCTCTTTTACAGGACTTACACAAGTAAAAGAAGCCAATCATGTATTGCCCGTTCCCTGTGAAAAGTTCCCTTTCATCAAATCTTCATACCCTATTTAAATGCTCAACTGTTTAAAGCACCATCCCAGTATTTCTGGGGATAAGCTTTGTCAGTATTTAATTTGCTGATTTTTATATATTTAAGAAATTTAAGAAAACTCTCAAGCTCTCTCCCCTGAGCATCTACTGCTTCAACTAGTAACTTAAATGACTAACAGTTTATTCGACGAAAAATTTTTATTTAGCTCTATTTTAGAGGTATTATATAACACCTTATCTACAATAATATATTTAATATTCCGGATATCAATTACCTGTAGTAGGAAAGAGAATTAAAGTTTTAGTAAAGATTTGGTGAAAAGATTGCAAATACATAAATATTTAGTTGGCAATTCATACATAAATTTACTAGCTTTGGTAAAAGTATTTAATTAATAGCAAAATTATGGAAGTTTCTTTCAAAAATTTTATCAAGAAACTGTCAACTTTTCTTTTAACAACAAACGTATTGTTGGGTTTACCTGTTGTCGCTCAAGCGGTCACGTTTGCAGGTCATACTAGAGGAGAATGGGGATTACCAAATACTGAGAACCCAATGGCAATAGTTAATCTAAGTAGCGAAGACGGTGGAACCAATAATCGTCTGACTTGGGGTACTCCTGGAATAGCAGGTATAAACAATTATGTTCAATTTAACGGCTTAGATTTTACTATTTCTCCTAACCATATCTTTAAAATTGGGGAAATTTTTTATCGGAATGGTAGTACGTTATTGGAAACAAATTTTGATGGAGATTTTCCTCTTAATCTGGAGTTAGAACTGAATCTTCCTTTAAGTAACACAGAGTCTTTCGAGTTCTTATTTAATATCTTGAATACGCCTAATGTTACAGGAGATCCTAATTTGGATGGTGATAAACTCCGATTTTCTACTGCTGGAATGTCCAGTCAAAGTTTTAATTATGAAGGAGTTGAATATACTCTGCAACTTATAGGCTTTTCCACAGATAATGGAGAAACAATCCTGAATGAATTTAATTCGCCAGAATTCAGCATATCTAACGCTTCTTTATACGGAAAAATTACCTTTGTTCCTCCCCCTGTCTCCGTACCTGAGCCTTGCGCTATAGTTGGCCTATCAATAATATGTATTTATTTGGCAACCCGCAAACTTAAATAAAAACTTTTTTACTGGGTGTATCTATTGACTTACTTATTTATCCCAAATAATTATTCTATTTCGTCAAAACTAAGTGCTTATAAATACTGATAAAAAGAGTTGTAGCAGGGGTTCCAACCCTACTACATAATTGAGCAAAACTCACTCCACAGTTGAAGAATCCAGATCTTCTTCTATCTGTTCACGGCTAGGTAATTCTAAGCAGTAGCCTGCACCGTAGACTGTTTTGATATAGCGGGGATGACGGGGATCTGGCTCTAGTTTCGTTCTCAAGTGTCGGATATGAACTCGAATAGTTTCGATATCATCATCTGGGTCATACCCCCAGACTTCCTTAAGAATTTCGCTAGGAGACACAGTTTGACCATGACGCTGTAGTAAACAGTGGAGTAACTCAAACTCCAGGTGAGTCAGCTTAATAGTCTGAGCAAACCAGATCGCCTCAAAGCGTTCTGGCACTAGAGTAAGAGGGCCATAGTTCAGGATTTCGCTGTGTTTAGCGGCTTGAGGAATGCGATCGGTACGTCTGAGTAAAGCACGTACCCGCGCCAGCATTTCTTCTACTTCAAAGGGTTTGGTGAGATAATCATCTGCTCCAGCATTAAAGCCTTCTACTTTATCTTGAGTTTGGCCCAAGGCAGTCAACATTAAAACCGGAATATCCTTGGTGCGCTCATCCCGGCGCAGGCGTTGACAAACCGTAAATCCATCCACCTTGGGTAGCATCAGATCCAGCAGAATCAAGTCAGGCTGTATTTGCAAGGCAAGCGCCTGACCTTTGATGCCATCCTCTGCTTGACTGACATCATATCCAGCCATTTCCAGATTGACGGCGACTAATTCTGAGATAGCAGAGTCATCGTCGATGACGAGTATCCGAGGCATCATTAAAAAATATAACTTTGGCTAAAGGGATCGTTAAGGTTTTTGAAGAACCTGTTGCGGCATCCAAAGATTCCTGTACAAATTATAAGCAAGGATTCTAAATTCTTTGTAAAGCAACCAAAACTTTACAATTAATCACCTTTACTGAGCCGCTACCCAACCAGAAATAGCTGAAAGCCTCTGTCTACAATGAATAAGTATCGCAGTGCTAAGGAAATTTTGAGTATTTCAGCACTGTCTCAAATGTCAGGTGAACTTGATGTACGTAAAGGGTTGGCAGCATTTAGTAACAAATTTCCACAGTAATTCTCCAAATTTAGCTTTCTCTTCTCCAGGGGTCAGAAATTTTTCACCTCCAAGTTACTCTCCGCCTAACTGGTTAAAAAATGGCTTTGCTATGACTCTTTACACTGCATTGCGAGCTTCCCGCCAGTGGGAAAGTACTATTAATTACCCAGAACCAAATTACCAAGAAAAAATCTTTACTGGTGCCCAAGGTGTACCCATCTACGGCAGAGTTGCTATGCCTGGAAATCCTCGTGGTACCATTATCGGGACTTACGGCATCACAGGTTCTTTAGATAATCAGTGGTTTCTGCAAATTTTGGGGCGTAAGGCATTTGCCAGTGATTATGCTGTAGTTTTATTTGACTGGCGGGCGCACGGAAAAACAGCCGCTTTGTCTCCTACCTTAACTTCGGACGGTTTGTATGAAGGGGAAGATTTTGTTCGCATTGCTTCCCAAGCTAAGGCAATGGGTTGCCCTGCGCCTTTTTGGTTTACAGGGTACTCTTTGAGCGGGCAGTTAGCTTTGTGGGCCCTCAAAGCCGCGCAAGACTTAATTCCCAGCGAACAGGTGCGAGGGTTGGAGGAAGCAGAAATTGGTGGGGCGGCAGTGATTTGTCCTAATCTCGATTCGGTGCGTTCTCTTTCGTACTTGGTAAAACATCCTTTGGGTAGATACTTGGAAAAAGCGATCGCCAAAGAGCTCAAAAAACTCGCTCTCCACATACACACTTTGCACCCAGAGTCAATAGATTTAGCTGCTGTCGAACGGGCAAATAGTATCTGGAATTTCGATCGCGAACTAGTCATCTCCCGCTTAGGCTTTCCCAGCGTAGAAGCCTACTATCAAGCTAGTAGCCCCCTGCCCCTACTACCCCAACTGAAAAAACCCACATTGATTTTGTATGCTGCCGACGATCCCTTATTCGACCCCGCAGTAATTCCCGACCTACAAAACGCCTGCGCTAACAACCCTTACATCAACTTGCTGCTAACTCGTTACGGTGGTCACGTCGGCTACCTCAGTAGCAAATCCTGCCAACAACAAGCAAACGACCCCGACCCCTGGTGGGCATGGAATCGAGTTTTGCAATGGTGCAGTCTTTGAAGGAAAGGCAGAAGGCAGAAGGGGAAGAAGGGTAAAGGTTAACTCCCCATCTTTGCGTCTCCTTGTTGCCTTGTCGCTTTGTCCTCTTGTCCTGGGAGCCTTCGCCAAAAGGCAAAAGCGATCGCGCCAAGAAAAATTAATCCCATCAAACCTGCTAATGGGTTGCCATCAATTCCAGTAATCCAGGGGGGGACGCGATCGCAATACCTAACTAACTGACCCACATTAATTATGTAATAACCCCAAACCAACCCAGCGTGTAAACCAATAGGTAAACCCAAACGCCCCCTGGTGCCTCGTTTCGCCCAAACCAAAGTCAACCCCAATAACAGCAGGGCAGGAAATTGGGGAAAAGTGCGGATCACTTCTGGTAAAGGTTTAATAAAATGCAGCAAAGCATAAAGCCAGCTGCTGACCCAGAGACTAATCTTAGGAGAATAATCCCGCTCTAATTCATCCAGCAACCAGCCACGAAACACCAGCCCTTCTGCAAAACCAACCCCCAAAGCGCTAATTAGCCCTTCTAAAACTACTCTGGGTAACTGATCCGAACTTTGCCAAATTAACCAACCCAGTTTTCCCTCTACAAAAAACAGCGTCAAAGTCAGCAATAAACCAATATCCAACCCCTTTAACAGTTCTAGGGCATTTCTGCGGTTAACTAACAAACCATAACTTTTTAGGAGATGAGTTTGTTGATAAACTAACTTGCCCCAAAATCGCAGCAATACCAGAAACCCGACAAATAACAATCCCATTGTCAGAATCGTTACCAAGTTAGTATCACTACTTAAAAAGTAAATTGGTGCGGCGATGGGAAGCCACAGCAGAAGCAAAGTCACGAGAAACAGCCCTACCCGAATTAGGGTAGGAAAACTGGCTATAGCTGGAAAGTGAATTTTCAACAAACCTGTTTATCTACTCTTCAGGTTCAATTGTGCTAGTTAACCCATGATTTTTCAAAGTATCGGAATAAAACTCGGCGTGTTCTTGGGCACAGGTAATGACTAATGCAATTCCTGTAGCATGGGCTTCCATCATGATATTGACAGCTTGTGGTTGAGTCAGAGAAGGTACAGTCTTCATCAGAACTTGTACCACATACTCCATTGAGTTGAAATCATCATTATGTAGTAGCACCCGATAGCGGGGCGCAAGTTTGCGAGAAGTTGACCGCTTTTCTAGGGTTTCGACAGACACAGCTGTTTTTTCTCCCTCATTTCAATAAATTTTTACTAGTTAATCAAGTTCTACCAACTCTAATACATGAGTTAGCAGGGTTTTAGGTGTGGGTTTCCACCATTGAAAAGTCGGTTTCGACTACTGAAACCGCAAATTCCAGGCAAACTCATTCACATAAGTTTTGCCGATCGTCAGTATGCTGCTAAATCTGTAACTTTTCTCAACTTTTAGTAGTTACGAGTTCAGATTTTTACTTTTCGTTTATACTGCTTAACGCTTATTTATAACATTTTGTGTCCTATTTAGTCATCTATCAAAAATATAGTGGGAGGAGTAGAATCTCTAAGCAACATCCATGCAGCTTTGGCAGTATCCTATTAAAATAATGAACAGCAAAATATACATTAGTTTACTGGTGGAGCAAGCCATAATGAGTTCTGCTGTAGACTTTCAACCGAGCCAAATAGTCTGTTTAGAACATCAGGAGACACGCTTGTATGCTGAGGTGATTCAGATAGTCGAATCACGACAGGTGGCTTGGGTACGTCCTTTGATGTTAGTGGTATCTCTATCTAATCAGCTAGATTATGAACCCTTTACTTTCTATGATTTACGTCAAGGCGCGGATTTACTATGGCCAAGCAATTTATTCCGACCTGCTTTGGATACAGAAGTTTTACCACTGTTTACTCACCTACAAATCTCTAAAAATCAAGGTGAAAACCAGCAGTTAGCGCATCAACAGCTACAGCGTTTTATTCGCCAAGTTTGGCAAGATTACGAAGGCAAATAGTAATTTGTAAAAAAACTGACTATTAATATAAGACAGGAAAAACGTAAGAGAAATATTTGTTTCCTGTTCCCTTTCTTCTGCAAAAATTACCACTTGTTTACTGCGCTCCAAAAAACTTAAGCTTGGTAATAAATTCCTGCTTGTTTCATTCGCTGCATTGCTTCGGATAGGCGTTCTTGGGAAATTGTTAAGGCGATACGGAAAAAGCCTTCGCCTGCGTCTCCGTAACCGTTACCAGGGGGAACAACGATCGCACATTTTTCTAATAGTAAGGTAACAAATTCGGCACAAGTGTAACCTTTAGGTACGGGAACCCACACATAAAGGGTAGCTTTGGGGGTGGGTATTGTCCAACCCAAAGATTTTAACCCTTCTATAACAATATCTCGACGTTTTTGGTAAACGGATAATAGTTGCTGAAGTTCTTTAGTGTCGGTGGAATAAGCTGCGATCGCCGCCCGTTGAATTGCCTTAAATATGCCAGAATCTATATTAGTTTTAACTTGGCTGAGTCCTTTAATTCCCAAGGCATTTCCCACCACAAACCCAATCCGCCAGCCAGCCATATTGTAAGACTTAGATAAACTGTGAAATTCGATCGCAATTTCTTTTGCACCCGGAATTTGTAAGACGCTAGGCGGCTGATAACCTTCATAAGCTATTTCCGAGTAAGCATGATCGTGACACAGCAAAATGTCATATTTTTGACAAAACTCGACTAATTCTACAAAAAATTCTAAACTGGCTGTAGCACCAGTCGGATTATTCGGATAATTTACCCATAACAATTTAGCCTTACTAGCCACTGCTTCGGGAATTGCTTGTAAATCTGGCAAAAACCCCTGTTCTGGCAGCAATGGCATATAGTAAGGTTCAGCGCCAGCAAAAAATGTCGAAGTTCGATATACTGGATAGCCAGGATTAGGAATCAGCGTGTAATCTCCTGGTTCTGCAAAAGCTAGAAAAGTATTGTGAATCGCTTCTTTTGAACCAATAGAAGGGATTACTTCGGTTTCTGGGTTTAATCCACTAACACCAAACCTCCGCTGCATCCAATCTACCACTGCTTGACGGTATTCTTTGGTGCCTCGGTAAGGTGGATAGTTGTGAGTAGAAGGATCATCGATCGCCTCGTGCATTGCTTTTACAATATGAACAGGTGTCGGTTTATCTGGATCGCCTATTGCCATATTGATAATGTCCACGCCCTGACTAACTAGTTCATTCCGCTTGCGATCGAGTTCTGCAAACAGGTAGGGAGGAATTTTTTCTAAACGTTGAGCAAACTGCATGGCGACTGGTATGTGATGTAGGAAAGCCATTTGACAGTTTACCGCTTAGTTAGCTCTATTAATGCACACCTGGCTTAGTACTTGCTCTTTTAGAGCTTTATTTCCCCCAAAGCAGCAATTTTTTTGGTCAATCTAGCAGGTAGGAACTAACTGAATTCGACCCGCATCCATTTCATCCATCAATAATTCTAAGGCTTCGTAATCAACATCGGAAATATATCCCAGCCTCGTTAATTCATAGTTGATTTCGTTTTCGATATCTGGAGTCAGACGACGAATAGAAATCGCTTTTTCTACAAGTCCACGAATCGCATTTTTAGCTTCCACGGTTACTGACCAGAACTCCTTTCTAATAAAATTCTCTAATGAATATTGGTCATTGCGAGTGATCGAAACCTTTCAATTTTAGTGATCTAACTCACAGGCATATTCAAAAAGGCTATGTTTGACTCGAAGTAGGTAATTAAATATCTACCCCTACAGAAAAGGTTAGATATTGTGCATCTATAACTTTGCAATCGATCTAATTCAGAATAAAGCTTAGCGATCGTGTAGGCAAGAATAGTTCTTGTCTATCCGTTTGGCATTAGTTGACTCAAGTCATCAATGTTTAAACAGACACTATATTCGCTTAATTTTTCACTAATCCGGAAAATTTTAGAACATTTTCCGTATCTTTACATACTTTACCACCACATTATCTTGTTAGAATCTTTAAAAATGTTGTAATTTAAGTAAAGTTTCTGTAAAAATACGGATATTACCTGTTCAATATCCGGCATCAGGTTATAACCTCTAATACATGGAATGGCATAAGTAATTTTTGTGATAACAGGATTGAATCATGCAAACTTTAGCAGTTATTTCGCCAATCACCGTTGTTCAACCCCAAGGACATCTTAATGCCGCTAATGCAGCTGAGTTTCGCAGTAAACTAACAGCAGCAGTTACCGCTAATCCTAACGCTGTTGTGTTAGTTGACATGAAACAGCTGGATTCTATGGATAGTGCTGGATTAATGACTTTAGTTTCTGCTCTTAAACTAGCGCAGGGTCAGAACCAAAGATTTAGCCTTTGCTGCCTTTCCCCATCTATTCGGATTATTTTTGAATTGACACAGTTAAATAAAGTATTCGAGATATTTGAAACTAGAAGTGCTTTTGAAGCCACGTTGCAGTAGCTTCTCAGAGCAATGATGTTTCTTAGAGTTAGTTAGTTGGGTTCACTATCAAATACCGTAGTTAATATGGTATTTCAAGCTTGTGGAGAAACTGTAAGACAAGCTCACGCAATTCTGCTAAAAAGCAGGTTTCTGTGAAGCAAAAATTTATGGCTATACCGTCAGCTTAACGGTCAGAATGCCAACCAAGACACTTCAGAACTTACCGACTCCCGCAAGTTTTAAGTAACAGGCGATAAAAAATCGTTAAACAGCTTATTATTTAGGCTTTTCGACTTTTACTAGTATTTTCATTGTGCCGAATCTGCTTGTTCCCTTAGGGAGAAAGCAGGTTTTTGGCATGAATTATAGCAGAAGGCAGAAGGGAAAAGTCGTAAAAGTGAGGACTCTAGCCCTTCATCTTGGCTTAACCGCCCTGATGGTTGCTATACCATAAATTACAAAAATATAGTGTGAAAGCCCTGTCTCTTCTGAGCAAGGATGAAACGCAGCCGTAGGCTAAAGGCTGCCAGTCTTATTTGACTTTACTGCGGAGAGTGTCAAGATGAATAATAGATAAAGTTAGATTATAAAGCCTCCCGATCCGTCTTCAGACAAGGATAGTGCCTGTGGCAGTAGCAGTAGAAGAGTTGCTCACACTAGATATTTTGAAGCCTGCGCGTTATTTAGGGAATGAGTTAGGCGCGGTGCATAAGCCTTGGGAGAAGGCGAAAGTGCGCTGGGTGTTGACTTATCCAGAAGTTTACGAAGTAGGAGCTTCTAATTTAGGGCATATTATTCTGTACAACATTTTGAATCAGCAGCCCCGTCAGTTATGCGATCGCGCTTACTTACCTGGAACCGACTTAGCGGCTAAACTACGCGCAACGAACACACCTTTATTTGCTGTTGAGTCACGTCAACCGTTGAAAGAGTTCGATATTTTGGGCTTTAGTCTCAGTTATGAACTGGGAGCCACAAATATATTAGAAATGCTTGATTTAGCTGGAATTCCCTTGACTTGGAAAGAACGAAGTGAGAATGATGATTTTCAACACCCGTTGATTTTTGCTGGGGGACAAACGGCGACTTCTAACCCGGAACCTTACGCGGAATTTTTGGACTTTATTGCTTTGGGTGATGGGGAAGAACTGTTACCGGAAATTGGTTTGGTGATTGAAGAGGGTAAGGCGCAAGGGTTAAGTCGAACTGAATTATTGTTAGATTTAGCCCAAGTTCCGGGAGTTTACGTGCCTCAGTTTTATGATATGGCGGCTGATGGCTCGGTTCATCCTAATCGCCTGGATTGTCCCAAAAGAATTTTACGTCGGGTAGCGACTCCGATTCCAGCTTATTCGATCGGCTTAGTTCCTTTTGTGGAAACGGTACACGATCGCTTGACAATAGAGATTCGTCGTGGTTGTACCAGGGGATGTCGTTTCTGTCAACCGGGAATGTTGACTCGTCCAGCTAGAGATGTGGAACCAGAACAGGTAATCGAAGCAATCTCTGAAGGAATGCGGGCGACTGGTTACAATGAATTTTCTTTGCTCTCTCTTTCCTGTTCTGACTATTTGGCTTTACCCGCTGTTGGGGTGGAAGTGAGAAACCGCTTGAAAAATGAAAATATTTCGCTCTCTCTACCTAGTCAAAGGGTCGATCGCTTCGATGAAAATATTGCCAACATTATCGGCGGAACGAGACAAAGTGGAATTACCTTTGCGCCGGAAGCTGGTACGCAGCGAATGCGGGACATCATTAATAAAGGTTTGACTAATGAAGAACTACTGCGAGGAGTAAAAACTGCCTACGAACAAGGATGGGATAAAATAAAGTTATACTTCATGATTGGTTTGCCTGGGGAAACCGATGCAGATGTTTTAGGAATTGCGGAAACTGTTCGCTGGTTACAGCAGCAATGCCGGATTAAAGGTAGAAGGCAAATTAATTTCACTCTGACGATTTCCAACTTTACGCCGAAACCTCACACACCTTTTCAATGGCATTCTGTTTCCACAGCAGAATTTAAACGGAAACAGGGACTTTTGCGATCGGAGTTTCGCGCGATGAAAGGAGTAAAAGCTAATTTTACTGACGTGCGAATTTCCGCGATGGAAGACTTTTTGGGGAGAGGCGATCGCCGTTTGTCGTCTGTGCTCCGTCGTGCTTGGGAATTGGGTGCAGGGATGGATTCCTGGTTTGACAGCTTGGAAAAAGCTTATGCTGCTTGGGGAGATGCGATCGCTCAATCTGATTTAACCTGGAAATATCGTCTGGTAGAACAAGGCGAATGGAACCTAGTAGGGGCTGGTTTAGCAGATAATCTTTGTAGGCCAGAGGCCATTTCCGGGCAAAATTCGCCCCTACAGAAAACAGCGGAAGAACTATTAGATCAACCCCTACCTTGGGATCATATCGATACCGGAATCGATAAGAATTGGCTCAAAACCGACTTGGCAAAAGCCTTAGAAGCGGCGACAGTTCCAGATTGCTCTTTTGAAGGTTGTTCCCATTGTGGGGTTTGTGGCACCGATTTTGGGCATAACATAGTAGTATCACCTCCAGCAATTCCCGAATTTGTTGGTGAGTTTGTTCCTAACCAACACAAAGCCCAGCGGTTGCGAGTTTGGTTTGGTAAACGCGGTGATATGGCTTTAGTGAGCCATTTGGATTTAGTTCGGTTGTTCGATCGCGCAGTTAGGCGTGCAGCGATTCCAGTCACTTTTACTGGTGGTTTTCATCCTAGTCCGCGAATTTCGATCGCCAATGCTTTATCTTTGGGAAGCACAAGCGAAGGTGAAATCGTAGATTTTGAGTTGACTGAGGTGATGGAAGTAGCGAGTTTCCAAGCCAAGTTAGCTGAAGCACTGCCAGAAAATATTCCGATTTATCATGTTGAGGAGGTGGATTTAAAAACGCCAGCTGTCTCCGTACTGTTAGAAAAAGCCGAGTATGTGTTAACGGTAGGGGCAAGTTTAGCAGACAACCAGAATGTCCTACAGACAAGTTCTGAACAAAACCCGCCCCTACCAGTAAATTCGCCTGCACAGTGGAGCAAGTGGATAGCAGCGGTACAGAATAGCGATCGAATTCCTATGGAGCATACTACTAAGTCAGGGAAAAAGGTAGAAGTAAATTTGCGCGATCGCTTGTTAGAATTAGAACTTGTCTTCGCCGAAACCGAAAATCAGCAACAGGCAACGATCCGCTATCTAGGTAGTTGCCGGAATGATGGGAACTTGTTGCGCCCGGAACACATCGTTTATATGCTAGAACAAGTAACAAGAGTAGAGTTTCAACTACTTCACGCTCACCGGACTCAGCTAATCCTACAACCAGCGTAGGCTTCAGAATTTCCCAAAACAATAATTTTTGCTTATTAAAACAGCAGCAAAAAGTATACCTGCCTGGTCAATGGATGAAATTACCTAGTTTAGATGTGATAAGATGCGATTTAGAGTTAAGCAAAAATAAGAAACCAAAGGTTTCTTCGTAACTATTTCCTTGTGATTAACTCTAAAACGAAATTTACCGAGTTTTGTGTGCCAGTTAAGCACTACAAAATCGCATTTAATGCTAGGGGTTATAGTTTCGCCCCCTAATACCTTCTCCATGTTTCTATTGATAGGAAAAAGGAGGGGAAATTAGGTATAAACCTGATACTTACAGTCTTGGTAGACAAAATTTCATCTACCTTATTAAGGTTGAGGTAAAAGCCAGGTGAAAATAGGGGGATTTAACATCATCAATCCGCAAAGCGCACTCCGCGCCGCTACCGCTAACAAACCAAAAAACTTGGTTAGATATGCCTTTAATTAATTTGCACCAAGCACCCCAAAAGAAAAAACCTAGATTTTGCCAAAATGCTTTCTACAACAAGCTATCTAAGGCATTAATGGAAAAAGTCAATTTTGGTAAACCGATTTACGAAGTTAAGTTCTAAGAGCGATTAGTGCTGGTGTACAAGCTACGCGATACGTGCTAGGCACAGACTACGCGAGCGAAATTACAAATTAATTGCAGTAAGGAAGTTGAGTGAAATATCCTATCATCTCTATCTCTGAGTTATTAGCAACCAACAATATTTTCTGAAAATTGATGTTAGTTTCCATCACTAGATTCAGAAATTCTGGGATTATTACTACTTGCTTCAAAAAGCAGATTTTTCAAACCATTGTCACCAAAAAGAAAGCCAAATAATGATTTTGATTTTGATTTTTGATTGCTGATTTTTTTAAATCCAAAATCCAAAATCCAAAATCTAAAATCTAAAATCTAAAGAGGTATTTGAATGCCAAAACAAATCATCATAGCTGAACAACATCGCATTGCTGCCGTATTTTCTGAAGATCAAATTCAAGAATTAGTTGTTGCTACTGGAAATCACCAAGTAGGAGATATTTACCTTGGTGTAGTGGAAAATGTTTTACCTGGGATTGATGCTGCCTTTGTCAATATAGGAGATCCAGAACGCAACGGGTTTATTCACGTTTCTGACTTAGGCCCATTAAGATTAAAACGGACAGCAGGAGCAATTACCGAACTGTTAGCGCCACAACAAAAAGTCTTAGTCCAAGTAATGAAAGAGCCGACAGGGAATAAAGGCCCTCGACTCACTGGTAATATTACATTGCCCGGTCGTTATTTAGTATTAATGCCCTTTGGAAGAGGCGTAAATTTATCAAGGCGGATTAAAAGTGAAAGTGAGCGCAATCGCCTGAGAGCTTTAGCGATTTTACTAAAACCACCAGGAATGGGTTTACTGGTAAGAACGGAAGCAGAAAACAAGCCCGAAGAAGCGATTATCGAAGATTTAGAATCGCTGCAAAAACAATGGGAAGCGATTCAACAAGAAGTAATTTCTAGCCGTGCTCCAGCTTTATTAAATCGGGATGATGACTTCGTGCAGCGCGTTTTACGCGATATGTATAGCGAAGATGTAAATCGGATTGTGGTAGATTCTCACACCGGAGTGAAGCGAGTTAAGCAACATTTGATCAACTGGAGTGCAGGTAAGACACCACAGGGGGTTTTAATCGATCATCATCGCGATCGCTTACCCATACTAGACTACTTCCGGGTGAATGCCGCCATTAGGGAAGCCCTAAAACCTAGAGTAGACTTGCCTTCTGGTGGATACATTATCATCGAACCCACAGAAGCACTAACGGTAATAGACGTTAACTCTGGCTCTTTCACTCGTTCCGCAACAGCTAGAGAAACCGTGTTGTGGACAAACTGCGAAGCCGCTACCGAAATCGCCCGTCAATTGAAATTGCGGAATCTTGCTGGCGTAATCATCGTTGACTTTATCGACATGGACTCCAGACGCGATCAGCTACAAGTGCTAGAGCACTTTAACAAAGCCTTAAAAGCAGATAAAGCTAGACCCCAAATTGCCCAACTCTCCGAACTCGGCTTAGTGGAACTGACTCGCAAACGCCAAGGTCAAAATATTTATGAATTATTTGGTCGTCCTTGTCCGACTTGTGGTGGTAATGGGCATACCGTTCACTTACCTGGGGAAAATCTAGGTAGAGAACGGGAAAGTTATGACACAGAAGCCAGAAAATGGACAGACACAGGTAGTGAAGAAGTCGTCTCACCACGTCGCATTAGCATTCCATCTGCCACAGGAATTGGCGAATCTAGAGATAGAGAACGCTTGCCAGAAAGAGAAAGCCCAGCATCATCATTTAGGGATTATCCAACAGTCGAACCAACTCGCCCACCTGTAAAGGAAATTAAGAATGTACCTTTATGGGAAGATAAAGGTTACACAGAGGATTTTGACTCTAATTCAGATTATCCAGACGTGGATATGCTCAATCACCCCGACTTGAAAGATCGAGGCGGATTGAATAATGCTCGTCGTCGTCGTCGTCGTCGCCTGGGAGTTGGCGAAAGCGAGGATATGGGCAGAGGTATGACTGGTTCTCCCACCTCTTTTTCGGGAGCTAGTGAATCTGGTTGGGTGGCTGAGTCAGAAATGCCTACTCCTTCACCGAAAACCTTCCCTACCCAAATCTCGAAAAATCCTTCACTTTTACAAAAAGGAATTCGTCTAGATACTTCAGATCGTTACAATCGTCCGACGAAAGAAGTTACCCCTGCGGAAGTGATTTCTGTGGAAATGACACCAGAGGAACAAGAGGTTTATGCCTTAATGGGAATATCTCCTTTGCTGTTAATAGACCGAGAGGTTAAAAATCCGAAAACGGCAACGGTTGCTATTAAGTCACCAGGAGAAACAGATTCAGAATCTAGTGATAGCGCAAGGCGATCGCTAACAGAAAGTTACAAGAAAAATGATGTAACAACTGAAGTGGAAACAGCGGATGATGAACCGGAAAACTACCAGTTAGAACTGGATTTTTCTGATTCTGCGGCTGTTGAAGAACGGAAAATAGATTCTCCTGTATTGGCTAGGGAAGTTAATAAGGAAGAAGCTGAAATTACCGCTCCTGATAGTAGCGAGTCTGAAAGTGAAACTGGTGATAATGCGATGCGTCGTCGTCGCCGTCGTCGTTCCTCTTCTGTGGATGCTGATGGGGGAATGTAACAAGTTTAGATTTTAGATTTTCGATTGCCGATTTTCGATTTTAAAGAAGTTAAAAAATCTAAAATCTAAAATCTAAAATCTAAAATCTCATCACATTATGAAGGAATTACTCACTAGTAACTACTCATTATCAACTTTAGTTGCTGGAGTTGATGAGGTGGGAAGAGGCTGTTTATTTGGGCCAGTAGTAGCAGCAGCAGTAATCTTACCTGATGAGACGCTTTCGGAATTGAAGAGTTCGGGAATTAAAGACAGTAAACAGTTAACCAGCGTTGGTAGAAGAAAATTTGATTTAATGATTCGCCAAGTGGCGTTGGATTACCAAATTGGTTACTGTTCGGCTGGGGAAATTGACCGGATTAATATTTTTCAGGCTTCTTTGTTGGCAATGAAACGGGCTGTCACTAAATTGAAGTTACGCCCTAGTCTTTGTTTGGTGGATGGTAAATGGGCAATTCCTGATTTGGAAATACCTCAGCAGTCAATTATTAGGGGTGATGAGCAGGTTTTGGCGATCGCAGCTGCCAGCATTTTAGCTAAAGTATGGCGCGATGAACTGATCCTCCGTTTAGCTAAAAAATACCCAGAATACGGTTTAGAAGCCAACAAAGGCTACGGTACAGCCCGTCATCTTCTCGCTTTAAAAGAACATGGCCCATCCCGTCACCATCGCCGTTCTTTTCGTCCTTGTAGAGAGTAAGGGACTGGAGACTGGGGACTGGGAAAGTTTTGAGTTGTAGGCGCGGGTAAGCCAAAAAATTGTTGACTCACAGCAGAAGAATTAACAATAAAACCCGCCCTTACACAGTTTTGAGTTAGGGAGAGAGTTTTAAGTTTGAAATTTTTTCCCCTCTGCCTTTAATTGGCTGGCAAAACCCGAACTTCCCCAGAGATGTTGGCTTCGCTGCCTGTTTTCGCCCAGGTAGCGTAATCTAGCAGGAGTTGTTGCATTAAGCGATGTTTAATTGTTAGTAGTACGCTTTTGAGTAGTCCGTTACCAGTGGTTTCTAGTAGTGGTTTTGGAGTTAACCAAAAGGGTGGTGGTAATTCTACTTGGACTTGCAAATCTGCTTTGCCTTTGAGATAAGTAATGCCGTTAATTTGGTAAGGAGAAAGTCGCCCTTTCAAATTTAAGGCAAAGCGTTGGTTAATGTATTCTACACCTCGAATTTGACAAGCTACTGACTCTAAATGAACAGTGCCATCACTGTCTGCCCATACCCGCATATCTACTGTGGGCTGAATCGATAGGGTCATAAATGCCAGCGGGCGCATTTTTAGCCGAAAAACTTCTTCGCTTAACTGTTCAATCCGATTTACCTCAACTAAAGCCTGAACTAGACGTTTTGGTTGACGTAAATAGTGTTGAATGGGTATTGGTTGCTGGGGAACAGCGATTTCAACTGATTGAGAGGCATCAAATCGGGTGTGCATGAGAGGTTGGTAACAGAAGTTTGCGCTGTACTACTACTTACTTAATTGTACGTTACGGTTCTTAAAAGATCCGTGCAATTACTCGTAACTTAAATTTGCATTTCGGTAATGAAATTTAGCTTCTCATAGTAAACTGTTGTGCGACTATGTATGTTTACCATTACAAAAGTTTACGAACTATTCCTCTCTAAAATGGTCTAAGCCAGAGGATAGAATCTGATTGAAATGCTGAGAAACGTTAAAAAACTGAGATTTACCGCTTTATGAGTCTATCAATTGCACACTTGGGGCCAACTGGTACTTACGCAGAAGCAGCTGCTTTGGCTTATTCTCAATGGTTAACTCAAGAAACGGGTCAGCAATCATTTTTGTGTTCTTACCCTAGCATTGCCCAAACTCTTCAAGCTGTGGCGAATGGCGAGGCTTCTTTGGGTGTGGTGCCGATCGAGAATTCTCTCGAAGGTAGTGTCACAATGACAATGGATGCTTTGTGGCGATTGGATAATTTACAAATTCAACAGTCGTTAATTTTACCTATTGCTCATGCGTTGCTATCTTGTGCGGAAGATTTGACGTTAATTCGGACAATTTATTCTCATCCCCAAGCTTTAGCTCAATGTCAAGGGTGGATTGATAAGTTTTTACCTTCGGCGCAGTTAGTTCCTACTAATGCGACTACGGAAGCTTTACAGCATTTAGAACAGGATAAAACATCGGGTGCGATCGCTTCCCAACGTGCCGCTCAACTTTACAATTTACCAATTTTGGCTTGTCCAATTAATGATTATCCAGATAATCATACCAGGTTTTTGGTAGTAAGTTTAAATCCTTCTTCTAGTGGTAGTCATACTTCTTTAGCTTTTAGTGTACCCGCCAATGTACCAGGAGCTTTAGCCAAACTTTTACACATATTTGCTAGTCGTAATATTAATCTTAGCCGCATTGAATCTCGTCCGACTAAGCGATCGCTCGGTGAATATTTATTTTTTATTGATATTGAAGCTAATGCTAACGTTCCATCAATACAATCTGCTTTAACCGAATTAAAGTTACATACGGAAACTCTAAAGATTTTTGGTAGTTATCCAATTTTACCCATTAATTCAAATAATCAAGACAAAACAGAAAGGGACACTTTAAATGAAGAAACTTTTCAATGATTAACTCAGTCTTTTTCTGCATCCGTTAGTCTTGAAACAGGAAACAAATGATCGTTTTAGCTGCTCAAGGTATTCCCCAATTACCAGATTTAACCCAACCGAGTCAAATTATGCAATTTGGGAGTGAAATACTCCGTTTATTTTTGATTTTAATTGGTTTAGTTGGGGTGTTGGGGATGGCGATCGCTCTTTTAAGTTTTTCCCTCTTCTCCTTACGAAAAGATGCACCAGAACCAGGAATTTTTATTGGCGAATGGGTAGTTCGTTACTCTGCATTACTGCGAGGTTTACAACACACTGCTTTAGTTTTAATTATATTAATAGTAGGCTTTTTTCTTTGTACAACTTTAGCAAATCGTTATCATTTTTGGGAACAAGCCAGAGTAACTCAAGTAGCAGAAAGTGTAGCCGGAGATCGATTAGAACAAACAGCACCTCAAGTACGCTACACAATTCAAGAACCATTAAGTTACAACAGGCAAGTAGGAAACAGAATAGTTAAAGTGGAGGAAAAAAGAACTGTGAACCGTTTATTAGCAATTAATGGTTCCCAAGTTCAAGTTAGTATTATGCAAGCTTCCGATCCGCAAAAGAACGATCGCAATATTTATTTAGTAGACTTTGCCGCAGAATATCAAGTAATAAATCGTCTCAAAGATACTGATAATTTTATTTTGGAAGTCCCGCCGCCTAACGGCTATTCTTTACTGCAAAACTTTAAAGTAGAACAAAACGGAACTCGATTAGAACCAACAAATCCGGGCGAATATACATTTCCCGTTCGCTTACCATCAAACACAGAAACTCGCTTTCGTGTCACCTACCAAGCCCAAGGAGCCTCACGTTGGGTTTACAATGCCAATGGGCAATTACTGTCTAATTTTCGGCTTTCTGTATTAGCAAACTTTCCCAATGCAGATTTTGCTAGTGGCGTTGTCCCTACCGAAGCAAAACCAGAGGGAAAAGGTACTCGTTTCACTTGGATTTTTGACGACAATGTTTCTGTTCTTAATCCCTTTGGCGTATTTACAGCTACAGGAACAATCCGCAATACAGGAATTCTCCCTCGCTTATTATTGCTAGCCCCAGCAATCTTTCTTTGGTGGCTTTTATTACTGTATTTTTCAATACCGATGAAATTAAAAGACGTAGCAATAACGGGAGGAATTTTCTTTGCTACGATTTTGGCTTTAACCTACCTCAGTCGAATCATAAATCCCCAGCTAGCTTGGACGATCGTTTCTCTCATCCTCTTAACTCTAGCCTGGGGACTGGGAAGAAACCTACGGACATCTCTAGCTGCCTTCATTTGTACTATTGCTGGGGCAGTTATACCAATTTTAGGATTATTAGTACCTTACAGTGGTTTAACTCTTAGCATAGCCGGATTACTTTCTGCGATTTGGTTAGCTGTCCTAAACTGGTATGGTTGGTATCCACGACAGCAGTGAGTTAATCAAACAAAGTAATACGACTTAGTTTTGAGTGTTGAATTATGAATTATGAGTTAAATTGTCTTTCTAACTCAAAACTCTGTAAGGGCGGGTTTTATAGATCATTTGTTAACGATCGAGCAATGATAATTGCTAAACCCGCCCCCACAAGTCAACACTTTCTCCCAGCCGTTGCTCATTCTTTTAGAGTATCTTTAAGTACAGTCCTAGCCGCTAGGTGATTGCGAGTAGAAGTAAGAATTTCTGCTTCCCGTTCTAATCTGGCGACAGTATCCTGCATTTCTAACAACATCTGTTGTTCTGCTGGTACACCGTAGAGGTTACTAGCAACCCAATAAGATAACTCTCTCGGTAGAGAGGGAATATCATCGGGTAATTCAATATTTTGTTCTGTAAGTTTGGCAGAAAGGCGCACTACATCCCGCAGTAATTGTTCGACATTTGCTGCTAAAGAGTTCAATTCTCTCTGCGGTGGTTGATCTTCAATCCATTCCACCAAACCAACTCGGTAGGGTTTTTCGCGAACGTATTCTAAAACCCGAAAACGTTGCTGCCCTAGAGTTAGTATTTTCATGCGGTCATCTGGTAATCTTTGGAAACGGACAATTTCCGCGCAGCAACCTACTGATGCTGGTTTACCAGATGGTTCCATTAGTAGTACCCCAAAACGGCGATCGCTATCTAGAATCGTATTCATCATGATTCGGTAGCGAAATTCAAAAATATGCAGAGGTAAAGGTCTACCGGGAAACAAAACTACTTCTGGTAGCGGGAATAAAGGAAGCTCTCGAACCGCTATCGAGGATGACGGTGGCATAATACAGAGGGTAATGGCGTTTCTTTACTTACTTTAACTGATCTAGATCACAAAAAATAAATAAATCAGCCTTTCAGAATCAATTCCAAAAGGCTTACTTAACTTTTCTACGGATAAAGAACCAGGTGTAATAAACACTTAAACTCTTTCTTCGTTAAAGTTTCACTTCAATATCCACACCCGCAGGCAAATCAAGTTTCATCAAAGCATCAATAGTCTTAGAAGAAGGCTGATAGATATCAATGATCCGGCGGTGAGTCCGAGTTTCAAAATGTTCTCTAGAATCCTTATCTACGTGAGGAGAACGCAAAACGCAATAAATTTTCTTGCGTGTTGGTAGCGGAATGGGGCCAATAGCTGTAGCTTGTGTCCGATTTGCGGTGTCTACAATCTTTTCACAAGAAGTGTCCAGTAGACGACGGTCAAATGCTTTAAGACGAATGCGAATTTTTTGCTGCTGAATAGTTGCCATTTTTAAGTTTTCTAGGTGCTAAGTATTTGTATGTTTTCCGGTTACACACTGTTATTTTTTTGTTTGTCGGTCAAGATTACCGGAAACTCTAAAAGTGTTAACCTTGCCAGTTTTTCACTAATTCACCGGATCTCATCATACACCCTGTCTACTTAGTTTTAACAGGATGACAAAGGAGCAGAAAAGAATTGTACCAAATTGGTAATACTTTTCTGCTCCTGGAGTAGTTTAAGAAGATACTACTTCACGATCTTGGAAACAACGCCTGCACCGATGGTACGACCACCTTCACGGATCGCAAAGCGCATTCCTTGCTCGATCGCGATCGGGTTAATCAACTCCACAGTCATTTTGATCCGGTCTCCCGGCATCACCATTTCTGCGGCGCTGCCATCATCTGCCGTAAAAGCTGTAATAGTTCCAGTTACGTCAGTTGTCCGCACGTAGAACTGAGGACGGTAGCCAGGGAAGAAAGGAGTTTTCCGACCACCCTCTTTTTCGGTAAGTACATATACTTCACCTTCAAATTGGGTGTGAGGAGTAATTGAACCGGGCTTAGCGATTACCATTCCCCGTTCAATGTCAGCCTTTTGAATCCCCCGAAGCAACAGACCTACGTTGTCACCAGCCATACCTTCATCCAAGGTCTTCTGGAACATTTCCACGCCAGTCACAGTAGTGCTGCGAGTATCTTTAATGCCAACCAATTCAACGGTTTCACCAATGCGAACCTTGCCCCGTTCAATCCGACCTGTAGCCACAGTACCACGACCAGTGATCGAGAATACGTCTTCTACAGCCATCAAGAACGGCTTATCAATATCCCGCTCTGGAGTAGGAATGTAGGCATCCACTTCAGCCATGAGTTTATGGATACAATCTACCCACTCATCTTCACCAGGCTGAGTTTTAGGAGCAGCAGTCATCTTGTCTAATGCTTTTAAAGCTGAACCTGCCACGATAGGAATATCGTCACCAGGGAAATCATAAGAACTGAGGAGTTCCCGAACTTCTAGTTCCACCAACTCTAACAGTTCTTCATCATCTACCATGTCTTTTTTATTCAAAAAGACGACGATATTGGGTACACCAACCTGCTTCGCTAACAGAATATGTTCCCGGGTTTGGGGCATTGGGCCATCCGCAGCGGATACAACCAGGATCGCACCATCCATTTGCGCCGCACCAGTGATCATATTTTTCACATAGTCAGCGTGTCCGGGGCAGTCTACGTGCGCGTAGTGACGGGTTGGAGTTTCGTACTCTACGTGAGCAGTATTAATGGTGATTCCCCGTGCTTTTTCTTCGGGTGCAGCATCAATATCAGCATAACCCTTAGCCTTAGCCGCGCCTAAAGCAGCTAAAGTCATGGTAATTGCTGCGGTTAAGGTAGTTTTGCCGTGGTCAACGTGACCGATCGTACCGATGTTAACGTGGGGTTTAGTCCTTTCAAACTTTGAGCGTGCCATGAATTTAGATCTTCCTTTTCCTAGTTATGCGTTCCCTTTGCTCTTGGCGATGATAGCTTCAGCCACGTTGCGCGGCACTTCTTCGTAGTGGCTAAATTCCATCGAGAATATGCCCCGACCTTGAGTTCTAGACCGGATATCCGTGGCATAGCCAAACATTTCTGCTAATGGCACCTTAGCGGTGACTTTAGCAAGTCCCTGTTCCGATCCCATCCCTTCGATTTGACCGCGACGGGAATTGAGATCTCCCATTACATCTCCCAAAAAGTTTTCGGGAACTTCAACCTCAACTTTCATCATAGGCTCCAACAGCACTGGTGAAGCTTTTCCAACAGCTGCTTTTAGTGCCATTGAGCCTGCGATTTTGAAGGCCATTTCATTCGAGTCTACGTCGTGGTATGAGCCATCGACCAAAGTCGCTTTCACGTCAATGAGTGGATATCCAGCTAATACGCCAGATTCACAGGTTTCTTTCATCCCTTGCTCGGCTGGGCCAATGTACTCTTTCGGTACTACGCCACCCACGATCTTTGATACAAATTCAAAGCCGCTACCGGGATCTCCTGGTTCTAGGTTGATCACTACGTGACCATACTGACCTTTACCACCACTTTGACGGATAAATTTGCCTTCAACTCGGTTGACGGCTTTGCGAATTGTTTCTCGGTAAGCTACTTGGGGCGCACCCACATTAGCTTCTACCTTGAATTCGCGTAACATCCTGTCAACCAGAATTTCCAAGTGAAGCTCACCCATCCCTGCAATTACGGTTTGGTTAGTTTCTTGGTCAATCCGCACGCGGAATGTCGGGTCTTCCTCGGACAGGGATTGCAGAGCTTTGGAGAGTTTCTCCATATCCTGTTTGGTTTTTGGTTCTACCGCAACCGAGATTACAGGCTCAGGAATGAACAGGGATTCCAGAATTACTGGTGAGCCTTCTTCGCAGATTGTATCGCCTGTAAAGGTATCTTTCAGACCTAGAACTGCGCCCAAATCACCTGCTCGCATTTCATCTACTTCAATGCGTTCATCTGCTTTGAGAATAATCAGACGAGATACGCGCTCTTTTTTCCCTTTAGTGGAGTTGTAGACGTAACTGCCTTTTTTCAAAACGCCTGAGTAGACGCGAATAAAGGTGAGACGACCATAAGGATCTGCCATGATTTTAAAGGCCAAAGCTGACAGTGGCTCTTCATCAGAAGCGCGTCTTTCAGTTTCGCTACCATCTGGGAGTTGTCCTTTAATTGCTGGAATATCCAGTGGTGAAGGCAGGTAATCCACTACTGCATCGAGCAATGGTTGGACACCTTTGTTTTTGAAGGCCGAACCGCAAAGCATGGGTACGATCGTGCCATCAATAGTTCCTTTTCTCAGCCCTTGGCGAATTTCCTGTTCGGTTAATTCTTCACCTTCCAGGTACTTCTCTGTCAGAGCATCATCGGTTTCTGCTACTGCTTCTACCAACTTCAGGCGAAACTCTTCAGCTTTGTCTTTGAGATCGGCAGGAATTTCTTCTTCTGCGATTTCTTTACCTTGATCGTCTTTATACATCAAGGCTTTCATTTTCACCAGGTCGATGATTCCTTTGAAGTCGCTTTCACTACCAATGGGCAGCTGAATGGGAACGGCATTTGCCCTCATGCGATCGCGGATTTGCTCGTAAACTTTGTAGAAGTTAGCCCCAGTCCGATCCATTTTGTTGACAAAAGCAAACCGCGGCACTTTATACCTGTCTGCCTGCCGCCATACGGTTTCAGATTGAGGCTGTACACCTCCCACCGAGCAAAATACGGCTATCACTCCATCCAAGACTCTCATGGAGCGTTCGACTTCGATCGTAAAGTCTACGTGACCCGGTGTATCGATAATGTTGATTTTGTGGTCTTTCCAGCTAGTGCTGATAGCGGCAGCAGTAATGGTAATTCCTCGCTCCCGCTCTTGCTCCATCCAGTCTGTTACCGTCGTTCCTTCATGGACTTCCCCAATCTTATGAACGATACCGGAATAGAACAGGATTCTTTCTGTAGTTGTTGTCTTGCCTGCATCAATATGGGCTGCAATACCTATATTGCGTGTTTTTTCAAGCGGGACGGTACGTGCCACGGCTACCTCCTTGGTTATTGCCGTAGATAAATTTTCTTTACTCTCTGTTAAGATTCTATACTTTTTTGTGGCGAAGCCACCAATTTTGGGAGTTAGTAGCGATAGTGAGCAAATGCCTTATTCGCTTCTGCCATCCGGTGCGTTTCTTCACGCTTCCGAATCGCACTTCCCGTTTCATTAGCCGCATCCATCAACTCCTGAGCTAATCTATTAGCCATTGAGCGGCCTGTTCTAGCACGGGAAAATTGGATTAACCAACGTAGTGCTAAAGTTGCACCTCTGTCTGAGCGCACTTCCATTGGTACTTGGTATGTAGCACCACCAACACGGCGAGCTTTTACCTCTACCAAAGGCGTAGCATTTTTTACTGCTCTCTCAAAGGTTTCTAAAGGATCTGAACCAGTCCTTTCTTCAATGATTTTGAAAGCATCGTAAACAATGCCTGAAGCAACAGATTTTTTACCACTCTTCATTACCCGCCGTACCATCATACTGACTAAGCGGCTGTTATATACAGGATCTGGTGGTACGGGACGTTTTTGAACAACAGAACGACGAGACATAATAAGCCTTCAACATGGACTTTAAAGATTTGGCTTAAGGCATAAAATTAAGCCATTGGTCATCAAAATTATTTCTCGTGAAACTAACTTTTGTAATTTTCCCAAGGCTTTGGCTGGGCGCTTTTCCTACTTTATGCCCTAACTTGATTCCGCAATACCCTTAAGAATGGGAATTTATATCTTAATTATTTGGCAGCAGCAGCTTTGGGACGCTTAGTACCATACTTGGAACGTCCCTGCTTGCGGTCTTTGACACCAGCAGTATCTAGAGTACCGCGAATAATGTGATACCTTACCCCAGGTAAATCTTTTACCCGACCACCCCGAATCATCACAACGGAGTGTTCTTGCAAATTATGTCCAATGCCTGGAATGTATGCTGTTACCTCAAATCCAGAGGTAAGTCTGACTCTAGCCACTTTGCGAAGTGCCGAGTTGGGTTTTTTCGGAGTGGTTGTATATACTCTAGTGCAAACACCGCGTCGCTGAGGGCAACTCTTCAACGCTGGCGACTTTGTTTTCTTACGCGCTTTTTGGCGTTCATCACGAATTAATTGTTGAATTGTGGGCATGACCTCTAGGGTACTGTCTTGGCTGTTTGGAATAAATCACAAATATTTATTATATCTATTTGAGTGGATTTGTGTCAATTACAGAAAACGAATTCCCGCAACCGCAACTAGAACTGGCGTTAGGGTTATGAAAACGAAAACCTCCACCCATCAAGTCCTCAGTATAGTCTAGGGTGAGGCCATTAATATATTCTAAAGTCTTTTCTTCTACTACGATTTTTATACCGTAACACTCATAAACTTGGTCTTGAGATGCGATCGCTCGCTCGATCTCCACTGTGTAATATATCCCAGCGCAGCCTCCAGGCTGAACACCTAGACGGAACAAAGAGTTTGGTTGTTTTTGTTTAGCCATTAGTCGCTTGACTTCGCTGGCGGCTGCTTTACTGAGATTAATCATTGCGCTTACTTACTGGAATTAGTACGGGAATAATCGTCTTGGAAACGAACAATATCATCTTCTCCTAAATATTCCCCATTTTGCACTTCTATGAGGATTAAGGGAATCACGCCCGGATTTTCTAAACGGTGGAGAGCACACTGCGGAACATAAGTAGATTCGTTAGGGCCGAGTAAACTTTCTTTTTCCCCACAGACAATTTTAGCTGTGCCACAAACCACAATCCAGTGTTCGCTACGGTGGTGGTGCATTTGTAAGCTCAGACGGTGCCCTGGCTTAACTTCAATTCGCTTAATCTTATAACCCCTTCCTTCTTCTAGGGTAGTAAAAGAACCCCAAGGACGTAATTCTGTTGCTGCGACAGCATTAGATGAGTTTAAAGCTGTTAAAGATCCGCTGGAAATTTCTTGAAGTTGAGCCATGATTATAATTCCTTAGAGTTTGAGCCTGTTTGCGAAAATTTTTAGTAAAGTAATTGCTTGATTTAACTGTGATTCTGTTTCTAAGTTTGAAGACCGGAATCTAAAGGATTATTTATCAGTAAATAAAGCATTTAATTAGACTTCCAGTTACTCGCTTTCTATCCCGTAACCTAACATAACACTCCACTTAGGTAGTGTCACCTCTAAAATGCTTAATTTAGGTGATTAACATCAAATCTTTAACTAAAGAAGTGGTTGGTTTAAATAAGCTTTAAATTACTCCAGCTAAAATTCGATGAAAACACCTAGACCGTTGTGTATACGAGCAGCAGTAAGAGGTGAACGATTAATTAGTTGGCCACCAAGGTAAAGGCTTGTAGAGCTACCTCCATCAAGGTTAAGAGCATCAATTGCTCCTAAACGTTGAATAATCTGAGCAATTTCACTCAGAGTTGGGCCAACTCCACCAGAGCGGTTGCCAACGGTGGCTATTAGTATAGTACCCATTCTATTTGTCGCAATTACGCTTCGATAAGCAGATTCTTTAATAAAATAATCACGAAATTGTTCAGCTTTAGCATCAAGGACTATGCGACTATTTAATAGTAGAATTGGGCCAGCACCAATAATCTGAGGATAGCGGTTAAATTCAGGTGGAATAGTTTCACTTTGGAAACTAACATTTGTTCCTATAGGTAAGTAAGTTTCTGGTTGCCAATTTAAATTACCGCGAATTGCCAAAATATAACCATTGCTGGGAATAGGAAGAGAATTTTGCCCTTCTATTGCTCCGGTTACGATGTTTTGTACTTGGTTATTTTGGATAACAATTAAGGTTTCGTTGTTAGTTAAAGGTTTGTAGACTGTTCCCCAATTGGGAGTGTAACGAGCGATTCCTGGTTGTACGTAACCGCTATTAGAATTAACTATGGGTAATTTTTGTCCGGTGGATGTAGTTAATGTTTCTTGTAGGGTAAGATGGGCAATTTTAAATTCGCCATTATCGTTCCAAGCGATCGCACCTCGATTTAAAATCGGACTAGAAATCCAATTCCCATCTTGTCGAATTGCACCTAAAGGTAATTGAGTATTCCGATTAAAATAACCACCATTAATTGCCGCAGCTACTTGAGATTCTCTAGCTAATTTAACCAAAGGATTAATTCCGGCTAAAGTTTGAGTATTTCCCCAAATTGGTTTGATCTTTAATCCAGATTGACGGGGATTAATTTCTAACAAAGTGACAGGAAATCGAGAGTTATCCAAACTAATAATTTGTTGTTTGTAACGGATGCCTGGAGTCCAAGCAATATCTAATTCTTGTAATACTTCGGGGGCTAAATCTATTACGATTCGATCGGGATTGGCTAAAGTCCAGACGCGAGGGCGTAAGTTTTTCGCTATACTCATCTTTAGCAGAATTTGGTTTTCTGCACTTGTTACTCGTAAAGTAGATTCAGGCGTTTGGAACCTTTGTAAAAGTTCTGGATTTGCTTGAGCGTCAATTTGTAGAGTTAAAGTTTTACCGTCTTGAATCACTTGCCAGGGAGTAGAACGGTCTAAGTCTACAACTATTCTTTCCCCCCAATCTTGATTTCCTTGGCGAATTTCTTGGACGATCGCAGGAGGTGTGGTAATCTGTAGAGTCTCGCCTAAAGTTTGGATTTGCCAACCGTAGTTTTTAGCTAAGTCGGTAATATCTAAATAACGATATTGTCCAGTTATCTGAGTAGCTAGAATAGAAGACTGAGTATTGGTAGAAGAAAACCATTGTATTGGTTGTCTTTTCGTATCGGAACTACTTAATAACTCTAGTCCGATCGCCTGAATTAATCCAGCATCACTCACACCAACTCGCACCCCACCGAGTCCAGAAGTTTGCCACTGTTTCCAAGGAAAAGGAAACGCGCGACCGTTTACAGAAATTTGATTACCAAAGACTGGGGACTGGGGACTGGGGATTGGGGATTGGGAAAGGCAAAAGGCAGAAGGCAGAAGGCAGAAGGTAGAAGATAGTTTTGAGTTTTGAGTTTTGAGTTTTGAGTTAGGAAGAAAGTTTTGAATTCTCCTCTCCTGTGCCCCTGTGCTCCCCTGCTCCACTGCCGTTAGCGGAAAAACAGGATGCACAGCATTTACACTCACCCAAATGGGGGTAGCGACAAGAGAGATGCTGCTGAAACAGTAAAAGAGAAGATTTTTAGCGAGAGCTTTCACGATGTCAATAGTCAAGGAATAATGACTTTATTTACAATAAGTTGTCATCATGCCGCTACATTTGTGATAGAGGCAGATTAATGTAGAGACGTTGTATACAATGTCTCTACCGCTGCTGATGATGTTCAAAATGAACAAAAAGTCTAGCTGATAAAGGATACCAAATTAAGTGTTGCTTGCGTACATACCAGTTTTTTTATAGAATCTTAAACATCTGTCGGAAGTGTATGGCTGTACTTCGGTTATCAAGAGAGCTTCTTGAATTAAGTTATCCAATTGCAGTTTTTATTTGTTTTGAGGTTGTTTTGAGGTTTCCCCTGGCTGGTTTTTTAATATCTTAAAAGAACAATCTGAGTATCTAAATTAATTCAATCCTGGATCGGGATTAAAGGATTTGAAGATTTCAGGATTTATGAGAAAGAATTCTTAAATCAATCTTGGATCAGGATTAACAGGATTAAAGGATTTGAGGATTTCTAGATTTACTAGAAGGAAATCTTAAACCAATCCTAGATCATGATTAAAGGATTTATTTAAGGATTTCAGGATTCGTCAGGAAGTCTTAAATCAATCCTATAAATCTTATAATCCTCAAATCCCGATCGGCTGTTTGAATTGTTTAACCTTTCCCCAAAAATTCACATCAACAAAAAAGTAGTCACAGATGAGTCAATCCATGAATCAAAGAAATTTGCAGGAAAATACATTATTAAATGAGTCAAATGAAACATCTAATGTTGGCTACTTAGGTCAACCTTGGTTAGTAGAAGAAAGAGATGCCTGTGGTGTTGGTTTTATTGCTAATAAAGATGGGCAATCTAGTCATGATATTGTAGATAAAGCACTGTCTGCACTAGCTTGTTTGGAACACAGAGGCGGTTGTAGTGCAGATTATGACTCTGGAGATGGGGCGGGAGTCATGACTGCGATTCCTTGGGATTTGTTGCAGGAGTGGATAGGTAGTGAAACTGACAAAACTGCCTTAGCTGTTGGCATGGTTTTCTTACCACCTGAAGCTCAAAAAGCATCAATTGTTCGTCATGTAATTGAAAGAGTATTGGCAGAAGAAAATCTCACATTAATTGCTTGGCGAAAAGTACCCGTTGAACCTCAAGTTTTAGGAATTCAAGCTAGGGAAAATCAGCCGAAAATTGAGCAGTTGATTGTCAAGAGTGAAACTCTTAAAGGAGATGAATTAGAACGACGTTTATATTTGGTGCGTCGGCGTATTGGGAAAAGATTAGAAGCAGAAACTTCTTTGAAATGGCCGGATGATTTGTATATTTGTTCTTTTTCTTGCCGCACTATTATTTATAAAGGCATGGTGCGATCGGCAGTTTTGGCCCAGTTTTACACAGATTTGAAAAACCCAGAATATAAGAGTAATTTTGCGGTTTATCACCGTCGTTTTAGTACGAATACTATGCCTAAATGGCCTTTGGCTCAACCTATGCGGTTGTTGGGGCATAATGGGGAAATTAATACTTTGCTGGGCAATATTAACTGGACGATGGCGCGTAAGGCCGAGTTAACTCATCCAGTTTGGGGAGAAAGTATTGAGGATTTGAAGCCTTCTGTTGATGTCAGAAATAGTGATTCGGCAAATTTGGATAATGTTTTAGAATTGCTGGTGCGCTCTGGACGATCGCCAATGGAATCATTAATGATTATGGTGCCAGAGGCTTACAAAAATCAGCCGGACTTAGAAGAACATCAAGAGATTGTTGATTTTTACGAATATTACAGTGGTTTGCAGGAAGCTTGGGATGGCCCTGCTTTGTTGGTGTTTAGTGATGGCAAACAGGTGGGTGCTACACTTGATCGCAACGGCTTAAGACCCGCCCGTTTTCTTACTACTAAAGATGGCTGCATTATTGTGGCTTCGGAAGCTGGAGTCGTAGACATTCCAGAAACAGAAATTCTGGAAAAAGGTCGGCTTGGCCCTGGTCAAATGATTGCGGTTGATTTGGAATCTAACGAAGTTCTGAAAAATTGGGAACTTAAAACTAGAATTGCTCAAAGATTACCCTATGGCGAATGGTTGAAAAACCGGAAAACTTTGCCGTCTCAAACTTTCACAGAAACGCGGTTGTTGGATGAACAAAGTTTGCTGCGAAATCAAACTGCTTTTGGATATACGATCGAAGATGTGGAAATGATTGTCGAGGAAATGGCGGCGAGTGCCAAAGAACCGACTTTCTGCATGGGTGATGATATTCCATTGGCAGTACTTTCGGGTCGTCCACATTTACTCTACGATTACTTTAAACAACGTTTTGCTCAAGTGACAAATCCATCGATCGATCCTTTACGGGAAAAGTTGGTGATGTCTTTGAGTATGACATTAGGTGAACGGGGAAACATTTTGGATGTTAAGCCAGAATATGCCGAAAAATTGTTAATTCAGTCTCCAATTTTGAGTGAAACTGACTTAGAAACAGTTCGTAATTCTGGTTTTCATGCCTCTAATTTATCTACAGTTTACCCTTTAGCTTCGGGTTCCGATGGTTTGGCAAAAGCTGTTAATAACCTTTGTTTGGAAGCGGATGCAGCAGTTAAATCTGGCGCGAAGATTTTGATTTTAAGTGACAGAACAAATGGTGGTATTAGTGCTGATAATACTTATATTCCACCATTGTTAGCAATGGGTGCAGTTCACCACCATTTAATTGGTGAAGGACTGCGGATGAAGGTGTCGATCGTTGTTGATACAGCACAATGTTGGAGTACCCATCATTTTGCTTGTTTGATTGGTTTTGGTGCGGCTGCTGTTTGCCCTTATTTGGCTTTTGAAACTGTGCGGAGTTGGTGGGAAGATCCCAAAACTCAAAGTTTCATGGAACGGGGAAAAATTCCAGCTTGTACTTTAGAAAAAGCTCAAGCTAATTACAAAAAAGCTGTGGAAGATGGGTTGTTGAAGATTCTCTCGAAGATGGGAATTTCTCTACTTTCTTCTTACCAAGGAGCACAAATTTTTGAAGCGATCGGCATTGGCCCCGAACTATTACAATTAGGATTCAAAGGTACAGCTTCTCGGATTGGTGGTTTAACTGTGAAAGAATTGGCATCAGAAGTGATGTCTTTCCACAGCAAAGCTTTCCCAGAATTAACAATTAAGAAGTTGGAAAACTTCGGCTTTGTTCAATACCGTCCCGGTGGAGAATACCACATGAACTCGCCGGAAATGGCAAAAGCTTTACATAAAGCAGTAGCAGAAGAAAGGCAGAAGGCAGAAGGCAGAGGGCAGAAAGGGGAAGGAAACAACTATTACGAACTGTATCGGAAAATTCTGTCAGAACGTCCAGTAACAGCATTGCGGGATTTATTGGAGTTTGAGAGCGATCGTCCATCTATTCCCATTGAAGAAGTAGAATCTGTTATTGAGATTGTGAAGCGTTTTGCTACTGGGGGAATGTCTTTGGGTGCTTTATCACCGGAGGCGCATGAGGTTTTAGCGATCGCTATGAACCGCATCGGTGGTAAATCTAACTCAGGTGAAGGTGGAGAAGATCCCAACCGTTACAAGATTCTCAATGATGTAGATGAAAATGGTTTTAGCCCGACTTTCCCACATTTAAAGGGTTTGCGGAATGGGGATACGGCTTCTAGTGCGATTAAACAAGTAGCTTCTGGTCGTTTTGGCGTAACTCCAGAATACTTGATGAGTGCTAAGCAAATTGAGATTAAAATTGCTCAAGGTGCCAAGCCGGGTGAAGGTGGACAGTTACCAGGTAAAAAAGTCAGTCCCTACATTGCGATGTTACGGCGTTCTAAGCCCGGAGTGACTTTAATTTCTCCGCCTCCACACCACGATATCTACTCCATTGAAGATTTAGCGCAGTTAATCTTTGACTTACACCAAATTAACCCCAAAGCTGCGGTTTCCGTAAAATTAGTGGCTGAAGTCGGTATTGGAACTATTGCTGCGGGTGTAGCTAAGGCTAATGCAGATATTATCCAAATTTCCGGTCATGATGGGGGAACTGGTGCTTCGCCTTTGTCTTCGATTAAACACGCAGGAAGTCCTTGGGAATTAGGATTAACCGAAGTTCATCGAGTATTGATGGAAAATCAACTGCGTTCCAGAGTCATTTTACGGGTTGATGGTGGCTTTAAGACTGGCTGGGATGTGGTGATGGGTGCCCTGATGGGTGGTGAAGAATATGGCTTTGGATCGATCGCCATGATCGCAGAAGGCTGTATTATGGCTCGCATCTGTCATACAAACAATTGCCCAGTAGGTGTGGCGACGCAGCAAGAACAACTGCGGAAACGGTTTACCGGAGTACCAGAAAATGTGGTGAATTTCTTCTATTACGTAGCCCAAGAAGTGCGATCGATCCTGGCAAAACTCGGTTATCGTTCTCTAAATGAGTTGATTGGGCGGGCAGATTTGTTAAAAGTGCGGGAAGATGTCCAACTAACTAAGACTGAGAATTTGGATCTTTCTTATTTGTTGGCTTTACCAGATTCTAGGGTCGATCGCAGTTGGTTGTCACATGAAGGCGTTCATAGCAATGGCCCAGTATTAGACGATCGACTATTAGCAGATTCCGAAATTGCCGCAGCTATTACGCATCAAACCGAAGTAACTAAAGATATTGTGGCGGTAAATACCGATCGAACGATCGGCGCAAGATTATCTGGTGCTATTGCCTCAACTTATGGCAATACTGGTTTTGAAGGTCAAATTACCCTCAATATCAAAGGTAGCGTTGGTCAAAGTTTTGGCGCTTTCAATTTGCCCGGAGTAATCTTGAATTTGTCAGGTGAGGCAAACGATTATGTAGGTAAAGGGATGCACGGTGGAGAAATTATTATTAAACCACCAGCTGAAGCCACCTACGAAGCTTCAGCAAATGTAATTGTCGGTAATACTTGTCTTTACGGGGCAACTGGAGGCGTGTTATATGCTAACGGTCAAGCAGGAGAACGGTTTGCAGTGCGGAACTCGGCAGCTAAAGCCGTGATTGAAGGCGCTGGCGACCACTGTTGCGAATACATGACTGGCGGTGTAATCGTAGTCTTGGGTAAAGTTGGTCGCAATGTGGGCGCTGGTATGACTGGTGGTTTAGCTTATTTCTTAGATGAAGATGGCAGTTTCTCTAAGAAAGTGAACCCAGAAATTGTGAAACTCCAACGGGTACAAACGACCGCAGGAGAAGCACAGTTAAAAGAAATGATTACTGCCCATGCCGATCGCACAGGCAGCAAAAAGGCGAAACTAATTCTAGAAAATTGGCAGACTTATTTGCATAAGTTCTGGCAAGCAGTTCCGCCTTCGGAGGCTGATTCTCCTGAAGCTAATCCAGAAGCAACGACAGATAAAGTCCTTAGTTCTGTTTAGTTGGTGAATGGGGATTGGAGACCGCCATCGACTGGGGGCTAGGTACTGAGGGCTGGGAAATTCCTCCCCTGTGCTCCCCTGCTCCCCTGCTCCCCTGCTCCTTTACTCCTTTGCTCCCCTGTTCCGCTGCTCCTTTGCTTGCCTGCTCCGCTGCTTCACCCATTGCCAACAATTCAGGGACGGTGACGAATTTGTAACCTTGGTTTTTCAAGGAGTTAATGATGGTGGGTAGGGCTTGAACGGTGCGCGATCGATCGCCTCCACCATCGTGCATTAATAGCATTCCGCCGGGTTTAGCACTTTTTAGCACTCTGTTAATAATCGTATTTACTGTCAGTTTTTTGGCGTAGTCTTCGGAATCATCTGACCATAAAAGAACGGCGTATTTTCGCGACCGCGCGTAACCTGCTGGCCCATTATTCAAAATGCCCCCAGGGGGACGAAATAATGTGGTTTTTACATTCGTTGTCCGTTCGATAATTGCTGCGGTTTGGTCAATTTCCTTGGCAGCGTTGGCTTGACTCATTTTCCGGTAGGAGTGGCTCCAGGTATGATTACCGATCGCATGACCCGCTGCAACCACTTGTTTGGCAATCTCTGGATATGTCACTAGGTTTCGTCCAATCCAGAAAAATGTAGCCTTAATATTGTTTTTCTTGAGAATTTCCAATATTTCGTTAGTATATTTCGGCCAAGGACCATCATCGAACGTCAAAGCAACAACTTTATTTTCCGGCTTTGCTTTTACCTCTCTGATAATTTTTCCCTGAAAACTTGCAGGTGGATTAAAAATTTGGGGTTTTTGTTTGGATTTGTCAACTGGTAGAATTTGTTTTTCTTCTCCGACCTGTTGTTTAAGTAGGTATGATTGTAACTTTTGAGGTAATTTTTTCTCAGTATTAACGCTTGGAAATAAATGATTTATCAAATAAGGTTGTCCAGTTGCTACTTGTCTTTGATGATTGGCAGACAGAATCGCTCCAAAGACAAAACTACCAACACCAGCGAACAAGCTTACGTATATAAAAGCTTGCAAGTATCTGTGACTAAGCTTAATCATCTGACTTATCTACACTCCTCTGGATAAAATTAGGACTATTCAACACTTCTTTTATAATTGGCAATGTTATGTAATTGTAAGGTAATACAAATAAAAGTGTCCAAATTCCGTACAAAATTGTCCAAGTAATTAAAAATAAAAAAATACGTTAGCAAATAGTTTCTAATTTTACAAATTAGAGCAATTTTAAAACCCATATTCAGCATTCTCAAATATCACACTACGAATTTTGGTCAATTGACGATTTGGAACTAGTGGCTGCTCAGCAAATTTTAGGTCATTTTAAGTAATTTAAGTTATTGCCAGATTTCAAAAAAACTGATATAGCCAGTTGAAGGTACAGAGTGTGGGTTAAAAGAAAGGCAGAAGTAAGAAAGTTTTGAGTTTAAGCTAACTCAGTTCTTGCAGCAGGGGAGGCTCTACCTCCCAAATCTGGTTTCCAAGTTCAACCTGAGAAGGAAAAACAGGGGCTGCTGCCTTTTAGTGCAAGTCTCAGTTAATTAATTTCCCCTTGTATCCTTGTCAGCGAAGCTTTCCTCCCTCCTGCATTTCAACTTTCGTCCATTGCCATTAATTCAGGGACAGTGACAAATTTGTACCCTTCATTTCTTAGGGAATTAATGATTGTAGGTAGAGCTTGAACGGTGCGGGATTGGTCGCCTCCGCCATCGTGCATTAATACTATGCCACCAGGTTTAGCAGTTGTGAGAACTTTTTGAATTATGCTGTCTACGGAAACTTTTCGCGAGAAGTCTTTGGAGTCAGATGACCATAAAAGGATGGCATAATCTTTGCCTTTGGCGTAATCTGCTGGGCCATTAGTCAAAATTCCACCAGGAGGACGAAATAGTGTAGTTTTGACTTTGGTTGTCTTTTCAATAATTGCCGCAGTGTCTTCAATTTCGGTATAGGCGATCGCTTTACCCATCTTCCTATAGGAATGACTCCAAGTATGATTGCCGATCGCATGACCTTCTGCAACTACCTGTAAAGCAATTTCAGGATAAGCTTTTACGAATTTGCCAATCCAGAAAAATGTAGCCTTAATATCGTTTTTCTTGAGAATTTGCAGAATTTGCTGAGTATATATAGGTTTAGGCCCATCATCGAATGTCAAAGCAATAACTTTATTTTTCTCACCAACTTGTACCTGCTTCAAAGCTTTACCCTGCAAATGGGTGGGTGCATTAAAAGCTTGGGGTTTGAGAGTGTTTTTGTCAACTGGGGGAATTTCTTCATCTTCATTTAGGTCTGATTGTAACTTTTTATTTTGTTTTTCTTCTGTACCAAAAAGTGAAGATAAACCATTTTGTGATGATGATTGCTCTATTACTAAAGAATTGTTTCGGTATATATCCTGACTGTGCTGATGAATTGACAAACTCACTCCCAGTAAAAAACTACAAACACCAGCAAACAAAGCCATGTATGTGTAAAACCGCAAGTTCCTGCGACTAACTTTAATCATGTGATTTCGTTTACGCTCCTCACAATAAAATTTTGGATGTTCAGCATCCCTATATAACCAGAAACTTTAAGGGAAAAAACAGTGTTTTATCAAGTGGATAATTATCTCATTCCATAAACTCAGAGAAAAATTTATTTAGTATCAGTTATAGTAGATAAAAAAGACAAAATTACTATAAATAAAAATAAGTTTGGGGAAATTTTATCAGTTCGGGCTCAAAGGAAAAGGGTAAAGCAAAGATTTCCTACTTTACCCTTTTCGGCGTTGGAATGAAAGAATTTTGAATTGCTTAGTGCTTGGTTTTTTCCCAGTAGAGACTAGTAATTTGCTCAGTTACTTGGGCGATACTTAAGCCATCGGTTTGAATTTCGATCGCATCAGTAGCTTTTTGCAGGGGCGCAATATCACGGTTACTGTCTTTCCAGTCACGTTCGGAAAGGTCTTTCTGCATTCTTTCCAAACTGAGTTCCGCCTCACCTTGATTTTGTAAATCAGTACGACGGCGACGGGCGCGTTCTTCGACTGATGCAGTTAAGAAAATCTTAAGTTCAGCATCGGGGAAAACATGAGTACCAATATCTCGACCTTCAGCAACTAAGCCGCCTTTTTCGCCCCATTGTCGCTGTTGTTTAACTAGTTCATCGCGGACAGCTTTTTGGGCTGCGATCGCAGAAACATTAGAAGTGACTTCTATAGAGCGAATTTCTTGAGTACATTCTTGACCATTGATCCACACCCGCACCCCAGTTTCAGGAATGTCACTCATGCGGAGTTCAATTTGACAAGTACTTGCAATTTCTGTAACCCCTGGTCGATCGTCAACGGAAATGCCCGATTTGAGGACTAACCAAGTTAAAGCACGATACATTGCACCCGTATCCAGATATAGTAGTCCCAAATTTTGAGCTACCAATCTTGCTACTGTAGATTTTCCCGCACCCGCAGGGCCATCAATAGCCACTATGGGTTGACGTTTGGAAAGAAGAATATTATCGATGAGACGGGTAGAGCCCAACCTCGCTGCGATCGCCAACAGTCCAACCTCCTTAATTTCTGCTAAAGGTTTTAATGTATCAGGGTGTACCAACTCCACATATTCGGTTTGAATTGAAGGTACCCTTGCTAATTGTGCCTTAACAATGGCAATTAGCTCTTGACTCTTCACCTCTCCTTCATAAAAAGCAGTTTCTGCCTGTTTTAGTCCTTGATATAAAATTGCAGCTTCGGCTTTTTGCTCTGGGGTCAAATATTGATTCCGAGAACTTAGCGCCAGCCCAGAAGGTTCACGAATAATGGGACAACCAACAATTTTTACAGGGAAGTTCAAGTCCTGTACCATGCGGCGAATAATGGCTAATTGTTGAGCATCTTTCTGACCAAAATAAGCTTTTTCCGGTTGTACTATATTGAATAATTTAGCCACGATGGTAGTAACACCTTGGAAATGTCCCGGACGCGATCGACCACACATCAAAGAAACCATTGGTGCAGGTGGGGTCGCTTGCGTCACAGGTAAAGAACTTTCCTCTTTTTTAACTTGTTCTTGGCTGACTACTCCCAATTCTGCGGCTGTGGGAGCAAAAACGACATCTACCCCAACTTGTTCGCATAATTGGCGATCGAATTCTAGTTGTCGGGGATATTTGTGAAAATCTTCTGTTGGCCCAAATTGTAGGGGATTGACAAAAATACTAACTACGACAACATCGTTTTCTTTTTGAGCTTCTGCAATTAAGCTGAGATGCCCTGCGTGCAAAGCTCCCATCGTAGGAACTAAGCCAACTTCAAACTCACAATTAAGTTGTCCAGCACGGGCTTGCCGCAGGTAGCAGCGCAGTGCCGCAACTGTAGTAAACAGGCGCACTTTTATTCCTTAAGGGTTCCACCCAATTAGACCGATAGTAGTGTATAGCGAATCAGGCAGAAAATACACTGCTTAGGGGCGGGAGTTGGGCAGG
>NZ_JADEWG010000281.1 GCF_015207735.1 [Phormidium] sp. LEGE 05292 | reverse complement strand
TTAACAACTCTAATTTTAAAATGAAGAATCCTTCTTTTTCATAAGCAGTGAAAACTGTAACGTTTGGTAAGTTTAATAAGGTATCTAGATGAAAATCCATCGTCCTTTTCGGGTAAAATGTAGTGCTAACTACATTTTACCCCATGATGCCGGAAGACCCATTTACGGTTTTTTCCACCAAGCTGGCATTTTCACCTAACGGGGAAACGGGAATTTCAGTGGTTTTGATAGTGATAGTGCGATTAAATGGTTGTCGGCTCTCACCAATACCTGGTTCGAGAAGGACACGGGTAGCAATTAAATCGATTTCCCAAACTCCTTGTTTGATTTCTCTTGGTTCGGAAAGGTAAGAAACGTAAGCTGTAGAACGAGTTCTACCTTCAAAAACTCCGTTAGGTATGAGTTTGGCAAGTTCTACCAAAGAAGCTTCTCCAAATTCTGATTCCATCATCAAAGAAGCCATCCATGCACTAGTGGGAACTTTGCTACTTTTCTTGATTTTGATACCAGGGTCAGGTTCATTGGTACCGGGAATTTTCCCATCCCAACTCCAGGTAAGATTAATCCAATTTGAGACAAAAGTTTTAATAGTTTTCGGTTCTCGATAGAAGCTATCTGCCTCCATAACTCTGGCTGTTGTGCCATCTTTTAATTGCACGAATGTTACTTTTTTTTGAGCCAATGAATTGAGATTGAAACTATTAAATACAACAGCAACAGTCAAAATGCTCACCATACCTGTTAACAACACAAAGCACCAAGCTAAAGTGTTTTTTGATTCCGGTAGTAATGGTTGAGATGGTAATGATTTAAAAGTCATAACTAGAAACGCAGCGAACGGAAAGTAGTTTTAAATCAACTTGCCAGCAAATACACCAATAGCATTGCTTACAATATCGGTAAGCTGTTTGGTATTATTAGCAAGTGCATTGTACAAAGCAGCACCGCCACCTCTAGCAATCAAAACAGCTAAAACGGGAGCAAACACCGCTAAAAAGAACAGGAAAGCAATATCAGTGATTAGTTCGGCATCAGAATTAACAATAACTACAGCTACTAATCCCACAACAATGTTGTAACCAAGTTGGATGCCAAACAAAGAAAGAAATCCGGCTAACCAAGCCCAAATCGGTTTTCCTTGCAATGGCAATAATGATAATCCCATTGCTGCCGGAGCGAACAATGCTGTTAGCAGTAATGCAGCTTCTAAGATATTGACAAATGCCCACTGAACTGCTCGTAAAATTAATCGAATAATTGGTAAGACAGTAGAACGAAAAACTTGTCCGGCAAAATCACCACTAGCAATATCGGCGACATTAGTAACATTGGCTAAGTTTTCGACGAATCGTTGCAAACTTTTGAGAGGGCTACCATTTTTTTGTTCGGCTTCGTTGAGAATAGCTCGAGCAGTTTCTTTTTTATCATTCCAACACGCAACTAAAGCTTCGCCTACTTTACCCTGGCATTCGCTATAAAGTTTTTCAATTTCTTCTTTGGCAGCACTGGTGAGATTGACATCGGTAAGCGCACTTCTAAATGTCATTTCTCCTAATTGAATTTCTAAGATTTGTTGAACTTGTGCTGCTCCAATCCCGTGAATGAGTTTAACACTTTGGGCTAAAAGTATGCCATTGTTACTCAAGAAAAATACAATAACAATCGGCCAAATTATCATGGCGATTAATTCCGACCAAGATTGTTTTTCGATAATTTCCTTGCCACTGGTAACAGCTAGGTAAATAACAGACATACCAGCTAAAATTAATCCCAGTTTGACTAAAGCAATCCACAAAGCAGATTCTTGAGTATTGAAAGTATTAAACCAAACTAAATTCCAAGATTCGACAGTTTTCTGCGAAACTTCTATGGCATGAGAAAGAGTATCTAATGCTTGTCCGCTTGTGCTAGTTTGGGCAATGAATATTACCAACATTTTCTGATAACCTAATCTTTTTTTCCTAACGTAATCCCACCAGGCATTTGAAACAGTCCAGCTTGTGTAGAAGAAGCAGTGCCAGCCGCAGCATCTTGTCTTCGCTGGGTGACATTGAGTTCGCTAAGTTCTTTAGCTTGTTGGGCACTTAAAGTATTGGCGAGGGCGCGATCGATCTGTGCTTGTTGATTCTGAAGGACAATCGCACCTTGATTCTGTGCTGCTAGCGCCGTTTGTTGAGAAATGTTACGCATGATGTGTTGTGTAACATCTTGGTTTTGCGATTCTTCGCCCAATTGAATAATTTGAGTAACATTTTGGTCAACCATTTGTGCCATTTGAGCTTGCCTATCTTGAGCAGCTTTACTAAGAGTGGCATTAGCAGCGATTGAAATTGCTGTTTGCTGTTGGGCAAGATTTGCTAAATCTGATTGAATGCTGTAAGAACCTTGAGGTTTTTTTTCTAAAGTAGCAGACAGTTTAGTACTTTGATTATCGGCGAAGTTACCGCTCATTATCTTAGCTATAACTTCCGGTAAATCGGGAATTTTCAGAGAACCAACGAATGATTGTAGCATTTGGTCAAGTTGCGTCGTAATTTTGCTAAAAGCACCGGATATCTGTTGAATTGGATTATTGACTTGACCGAAAAATTGTGCGGCAGACGATTGTATTTGTTGTTCGATTTGTTGAGTTTGAGAAGTAGGAACTGTGAAGTTAGAAGGAGCAGGATTATTAACAGTAGTAGTCGTAGTGAAGGAATTATCAGAACTATCAGCCTGTGCCTCAACCGGGCTTAAAATTAATGGCAATAACAATGCTGGAATAGTAAGAGCAAGTTTCATCAAAAGTAATCTGTTACTCATGGTTTATTCTCCTTTAATTAGCTATTAACTAGCTATGCGAATAGAATATTGTTGCTGCTGAATATCGGTAATGGAATTGTTGCCAATATTGGTAAGAGAGCGTCCTTCTTTAATCGCTTGAACGTATTCAGCAGTAAAGTGTTTAAGACCTAGCAATCGCCCTTTTAAGCTATCGGGATATTGCGCCATAACTCTAGCACGAGCCATCAATTCAGTTTGGTTGTTAGCCACACTTGCTAACACCATTTCCCCTGGATAAAACTGGGTTTGCCAAAATCGACCGCCTTTTTCAATTAACCAATGAGAACAGAGGTCAACCGTTCTGGGAAAGAAAGCTTCGGTGGCATTTTGACCGATAATTTCTGGTGGATACCCCAAACTTTGCACCCAAGAATTAACTGCATTAGATGTTAATTTTCCGGTAATGCGGTACACCATATTTTGCAGAATCATCGTTCCGGTACTGCAATCGTTTATGCTATCAATATCCTGGCAAAGTAGCAGCACTGAAATCCCATTTTTCCGTCCGACTGCACAAAGTTCACCTACTACTTCAGCAAAGCCATCTTTTTTGAACAAAATCGAAAGTTCATCTCCAATAAATAAACTTTTCGGATGGGAAAGAGCATTGCGAATGCAAGCAGCATGAGCATTCATTGCCATCAAATATTGGTCTTGTTCGTTACTGGCTCTCCCGTACCTGTGGGGATAAGTAAATCTTATTTAAATAAACAAGCTAACAGCTTTTCTCGCAAAGATTCAAAGCTTTTAAAGCCATAGCTTTGTCGAATAATGAGCTTAATTCTATTATTAA
>NZ_JADEWG010000280.1 GCF_015207735.1 [Phormidium] sp. LEGE 05292 | reverse complement strand
CGGAACTTGGATCGTAGATCCGAACGCTTCAGGAGATTTGGCCTCTACTTTGGCTGGAGCAATCCTGCCAGAGCAAGCTGAGTCTATGAATGAAGAATCACCGCTGCTTTAGCACGGTGAGTGTCAAAGTTAAGTAGTCGGACAAAAGAAAAGGATATCTGTGTTAGGTTTTGTTGAGCCTGGGGCGTAGAGCAGTCAAGCGGAAAAAACAGAACAAATGTATTATATTAACCGATAGTCAGTAGAGTGAAAACTTTTGTAAGTTGACGAAACTATCAGGATTTGGGCCGAGGTTTTTGGGGTTCTGTTGCGATCGCTTGCGTTTGGGCTTGCGCGATCGCAACAGAGTATATCTACAAACCTGCTATAGCAAAAACCTCAGCTGTTAAGCTGAGGCTCATGGAAGAGAATTCCGATACGAGACGCGATTCACCTAAGTTCAAATCATCTTAATCCTTAGCTAACCCCGAAAGCAGTCAAAACTAACAAGCTAACGAACAGAATTGCTGCTGCACCTTGGAAAAGGTAGCGTTGCTGTTGTTCTTGTGAAGGGTACTCAGCGCAGTAAGCAACAGGTTCAATAGCGTAGTTGTTTAAAACCCCTCTGTCATCAGTTGTGTACATTTGTTTTTCTCTCTTTTCTTTTGTTTGTTTCCTTATGTAAATAAATGTAACGAATTGTTTACAAAGTGTCAAGAGATTTGATGAGTTGTGGTATGAATCTGGCTGACAGTTACGATAAGTTTTAGCTATGGTTAGTTGACCTGTGGCGCAAAAGCCTTCAGCAACAATGGTTTTAGCCGCTTAGTCTAGGCTGTTGTATAGCTAATAGCGGATGCTAGAGGTAGGAATTAGAGCTTAAGAAGTGTAGATTATTAACGATCGCTAATGTTCGTGGGGCATCTCGGAACCGGATATTAAGGTCTATATGCAACAACTACACATCAATCAGTTCATTGAGACTATTCACACAGAACTACTACCAGAACTACAAATTGCTAGCATCGATCCCCACGATCCAGTAGTAGTAAAGCATTTGCCTGCACCCTGGCAACTAGTTGGCGCAGGGAACTACGCCGCAGTCGTCTGTCATCCCAATTATCCAGAAGTGGTAGTCAAGATTTACGCACCTTCACGTCCCGGTTTTGAAGAAGAGTTAGAAGTTTACCGTCGCTTAGGTTCTCATCCAGCATTTTCTCAGTGTTTCTATGGGAAAAATGGCGTTTTAGTCCTGAAGCGGTTGTATGGAGTAACTCTCTACGATTGCCTTTATAAAGGAATCCCAATTCCCAAACAAGTTATACAAGATATTGATACAGCCTTGGATTATGCCAGGAGTCGAGGACTTTACCCCCATGATGTTCATGGTCGCAATGTCATGGTATATGAAGGAAGAGGATTAGTTGTAGATATTTCCGATTTCCTACATCTGGAAACTTGTGAAAAGTGGGATAATCTCAAGCGAGCATATTACTGGTTGTACCTTCCTCTGTTCTATCCACTGCGATTAAGAGTGCCTTATTTTCTCCTCGATATCGTCCGTAAAAGTTATCGTTTGGCAACTTCTATCATCATGTTCATCTCTCGGCTAGTGCGTCAGACTTTTGCTAAGGGAAAATTTATCAACATAGCAAAAAATAAATTTTGCGGCAGGTAGCGATCGCCAAAATCAAAGCTCTTTTCCACCACAAATAAAAAGTCTATTCAAGTCTTTACGCCTTAGTGACTTCAGCTTAAAAATTATCAGTAACTTCCAACAACAACAGCACCCAAACTGGACTTACCGAGTGATTTCCTCTGTTAATTGATTCAACTTGGAGTGACACTGAAAAACTAAACCTCAGTTGCCTTGCTCCCTTTTTTCAGTTGAGGAAATATCGGTTTTCTAGTTGTTGGGTGCTGTTGTTAGTTAACACAATAGATAGTAAACGAAACAGCTTTTTTCCTCCTTAATTCAATAGTGGACTTGGGCTGTAATCTCTATCTGAGAAGCTTTTGAAGCTTCAATTATTAATTTACCATCTTATAAAACATCTGGTGAAGAATGATAAATAACTTTACTTTTCCCCTGGAAGTGAATAATCAGACTGTCTCAACTATAACTGTTTTAATGAATTGCTGATATCCAGGCACCCGGAGGCAGAGGAGAGGAGGATAGCTAGTCATGTCTGAAGATAGAACACCTGGGAGAAATTGAAGACTAACCTTATAGAATAACCAGATTAAGAGAATTCAAATTTATGACTATAGATGTTCATGAAGACGATCGCCAAGAAAGCGGTAGATCCGACCATCAAGATAATCCTGGAACCGAAACGCATACACCAGTTACAGAAGAAGGTAACACTCCTTTGGATGAAAGGTATCGCATGACTGGTCAAGAATCCGGTACTGATGTTCGTTCTGGTGCTGAACCGGAAGCACCAGGAGGAGAAGTTAAAGTGGTTGGTGGGCCTAATCAAGGCACAGATTCTCGTTAACAAAATTCATGAAAAATTGGTAATGTTTGATGAGGGTGAACTGAACGTCTCCGCTTAAAAGATGGGGGTAAATTTCTGTAAGCGATCGCTACCTAATGTTTTGTGTCGGATGGCGACCCTTGAGACTTTCTTACTTTATCATTGAGGAAAAGCGATCGATCCTCTCCTTACTCTTCCTCAATACTTGTGCATCTAATTTACCTTCTTTTGCTGCTTGCATTAAGGCATACATAGCATCGTAATATAAATCTTTGTCATAAGAAAGTAATATTAAATCTACTCCAGCATTAATTGATTTTACAGTAGCCTTTTCTAGCCCATCTTTGCTACCATATACCGCTTGCATTCCAAAATCATCGGTAATTAAAATACCGTCATGTTGCCAACTTTGGCGAATAATTTCTGTCACTACTTTATGAGAAAAAGAAGCGGCATTTTCTGGATCTACTGCCATTAATTTAGCGTGTCCAATCATCGTGAATGCTTGGGTATTTTTCATCACTTCCCGAAAGGGAACCCAATCATCATTCATTAATTCGGCTACAGAAGCGTTTAATTCTCCTTCGGCAATATGGGTATCTGTTTTGACTCTACCTAAACCAGGAAAATGTTTAACTGTACATTGAACTTTGTATTTTTCTAATGTTTGGCAATACCACAAAGCAACTTTAGTGACAGTTTCTTTATTGGCAGAAATAGCACGGCGATTAATCTTGGAATATTTATCTTTAACAAGTTTGATTCCTTTGTTTAAATCAACTACTGGCGCAAAATTCAAATTTACCCCAATTTCTGCTAGTTCTTGGGCTTGTTTAGCTGCATATTCAATGATTTTCTGTTTTTGCTGCTCAATATTTTTTTTATCATCGACTATTTTGGCTAAAGAAGGTAATTTAGTTAAGGGCGGTGATAATCTTGATACTATGCCACCTTCTTGATCTGCGGCGATTAAAAGAGGAGGTAAACCTTGACTTTTGCGAACTTCTTGCAGGGTTTGAATTTCTTGTTTGACTTGCGCTTTCGTTTTGCCACGTACATTTCTGTCGGTGATAAAAACTCCCGCTACACCTTGTTTTTCTACTAATAATTTTACTTCGTCAAAATCTCTGTACCCAATGACGAAATGCTGACCTAAATTGACTATTTTCGGAGGTTCTGGGG
>NZ_JADEWG010000279.1 GCF_015207735.1 [Phormidium] sp. LEGE 05292 | reverse complement strand
CCCTTGTCCCCTTGTCCTCTCATCTCCCCTGCCCCTCTGGTCAGAAAAATCCGTAAAGGTTGATTTTTCGATGGAAGCCATCTGGTAAAATCTTGGATGTTTCTATTACATTGATCAATGGGATCAGCTAGGGCACGAATTGCAATAGACGCGATGGGTGGGGATCACGCTCCCGCCGAAATCGTCGCTGGCGCACTTAGAGCAAGAGAAGAATTAGACGTAGAAATTCTACTGGTAGGCGATTCTTCTCAAATTGAAGCGGCTCTAAGTCAACACGGGAATTCTTTTCCAGTGGAAATCGTGCCTTCAGAAGGCACGATCGAAATGCACGAAGAACCACTCAGCGGGATAAAACGCAAGCCAAAAGCTTCTATCAACGTCGCTATGGATTTGGTGAAGCAAAAACGGGCTGATGCAGTGGTTTCGGCTGGACATTCTGGCGCAGCAATGGCAGCAGCACTGCTGCGTTTGGGCAGGTTGAAAGGGATCGATCGACCAGCTATCGGCGCGGTTCTACCAACCATCATGGCTGACAAGTCGGTACTACTTCTGGATGTGGGGGCAAATGTCGATTGTCGTCCCAAGTTCTTGGAACAGTTCGCTGTCATGGGATCGATTTACAGTCAGTATGTTCTTGGTGTCCCAGAACCGAAAGTCGGTTTACTCAATATCGGTGAAGAACCTGGTAAAGGTAACGACTTGGCATTTCGCACTCATCAAATGCTGCAAGAGAATAGCAAAATTACTTTTGTCGGCAATGCAGAAGGTCGAGATATCCTTTCCGGTAACTTTGATGTGGTAGTTTGTGATGGCTTCGCGGGGAATGTCTTGCTCAAATTTGCCGAGGCTGTAGGCGAAGTAATGTTGCAAATCCTCAAGGAAGAGTTACCCCAAGGTTTGCATGGTTTATTGGGTGTTGCTTTACTCAAACCTAATTTAAAACGGATTAAGCAACGGGTAGATCATGCCGAACATGGCGGTGGGTTGCTTTTGGGTGTCGCCGGAATTTGTATTATTAGTCATGGATCGTCGCAAGCTCCCTCGATTTTTAATGCAATTCGGTTGGCTAAAGAAGCGATCGATCACCAAGTACTAGAAAGAATTACATCCAACTATCACCAACCTGCTGCACCAGCGGCTGAGGTCGAGTAACAATGTTGCAGCAATTAGGAAAAGGCGTTGTCATCACCGGAAGTGGTGCCGCAACACCAGCGGTTTCTTTAACTAATCAAGATCTCAGTCAGATTGTCGATACATCTGATGAATGGATTACCACGCGCACGGGAATTCGGGAACGGCGTTTAGCAGTTCCCGGTCAATCTCTGTGTGAGTTGGCTAGCATCGCAGGGGAAAAGGCGATCGCAATGGCTGGGATCGCTCCTGAAGATATCGATTTGATTATTCTGGCGACTTCTACCGCAGATGATTTGTTTGGCACTGCTAGCCAAATTCAAGCCAAAATCGGCGCAAATAAGGCTGTAGCGTTTGACCTTACAGCTGCTTGTTCGGGTTTTGTGTTTGCCTTAGTGACAGGTGCCCAATTCATCCGTAACGGCGTTTATCGAAACGTACTGTTAATCGGCGGAGATATCCTCTCTCGTTGGGTAGATTGGTCCGATCGACGCACCTGTATTCTCTTTGGCGATGGTGCCGGGGCAGTGGTAATGCAGGCAGCTGAGTCGGATTTAGCTGATTCAGATCGCTTATTAGGTTTTGAAATCCGCAGTGATGGCACCCAAAATCATTATCTCAACCTCAGTTATAAAAGCGAACCCAAAGAATTAGTTGAGGGAGTTGCGATTAATCAAGGCACCTTTCAACCAATCACCATGAACGGACAAGAAGTTTATCGCTTCGCCGTCAAACGAGTGCCAGAAGTTATCGAAAAAGCTCTGCATCGCGCCAATTTAACAGTTGACCAAATAGATTGGCTAATATTACATCAAGCTAATCAAAGAATTCTTGATGCTGTGGCGCAACGATTGAAAATTCCCTCGGAAAAAGTAATCAGTAACCTGGCTAATTATGGCAACACCTCTGCGGCATCAATTGCGATCGCATTAGATGAAGCAGTTAGAGCAGATAAAATTAAACCAGGAGATACGATCGCCACCGCTGGTTTTGGTGCTGGTTTAACATGGGGTGCAGCAATCTTTCAATGGGGTAAATAAGCTAAAAAAAGCTACTCATCCCAGGAGTTTAACTATGACTTTCACTGTCCGGGATTTAGAAAAATTTCGATCGCAACTCTCCCCAGAATACGAGGATTACCAACTAGAGTTGCAAGAAGGAAACATTGTCGTTATAGGGCCATCAGATATCGTTTCTAGTGAGATTGCAGTACGATTAACGGCTTTTTTGTTTGCTTGGATTACACCAAGAAAACTAGGACGATTATTCGATTCTAGTGGAGGATTTATCCTTCCCAATACAGACCTCAGAGCGCCAGATGTTTCCTTCGTTTCACGAGAAAGACTCAGGAAAACTGTCAGAGCTTTTGGCGAATTAGTGCCTGATTTAGTAGTAGAAATCAAATCCCGTACAGACAGAATCAAAAAACTCAAAGACAAAATTCAAATGTTTTTGGAACTGGGAGCAAGAGTAGGAATATTAATCGATCCAGATGAACAAACAGTTACAATTTATCGTTCAGGTAGTGAACCAACCGTTTTAAATAATCAGCAAAACCTGACGATTCCAGAATTATTTCCTGACTGGGAATTGCCCGTAACAGAATTATGGCCTCCCGTATTTGATTAAATAACTTATGTTTCCGGTTCATTTGTTATTAATAACAAATGACAATTGACAAATGACCAATGACTAACGATAAATAAACAATGACAAAAACTGCATGGGTATTTCCCGGACAAGGTTCACAAAAAATTGGTATGGGAGGAGATTTAGTAGACTTTCTTCATGCCAAAAATAAATTTTTACAAGCCGAACAAATTTTAGGTTGGTCAGTTCTAGAAATTTGCCAGAGTGAAGAAGATAAACTTTCTCACACCCTTTATACTCAGCCTTGTTTATACGTAATCGAAAGTATTTTGGCTGAATTAGTGCGAGAAAAAGGACATCAACCAAACTTAGTCGCTGGACATAGTTTAGGAGAATACGTTGCCCTTCATATCGCTGACGTTTTTGATTTTGAAACAGGTTTACGCCTAGTAAAAAAACGAGCAGAATTAATGGATAACGCTGCCGGAGGAATGATGGCGGCATTAATCGGATTTGACGAAAAGCAGTTAACAGAAATAATCGAAAAAACGCCAGATTTAGTATTAGCAAACGACAACAGTTCTGCTCAAGTAGTAATTTCTGGAACCCCGGAAGCAGTAGACACTGCATTATCTCAAATTAAAGCGAAAAAGGCTGTTAAATTAAATGTTTCAGGTGCTTTTCACTCACCATTAATGGCACCAGCCGCAACCGAATTTCAAGAAGTTTTAGATGCTGTTACTTTCAGCGATGCTCAAGTGCCAGTAATGTCAAATGTTGACCCGACACCAGCAACAGAAGCAGCTGTTTTAAAACAACGTCTTTCTCAACAAATGACAGGTTCAGTACGTTGGCGAGAAATTTGTTTAGCCTTACCGGAAGCAGGTATAGAAAAAGTAGTAGAAATTGGCCCTGGAAAAGTTCTCACAGGTTTAATTAAACGCACCTGCCCTAATTTAAACTTACAAAATATCAGTAGCGCCGCCGATTTACCAACCTAGTAAGGCAGAAGGCAGAAGGCAGAAGGCAAAAAGTAAAAATTCACCTTGCCCCCTTGTCCCCTTGTCC